>JAYTEI010000245.1:0-3249 GCA_043735445.1 Akkermansiaceae bacterium
CTATCAGCCGCCACCCGCGATCCCAATCTGGATCGCAAGATCCCATTTCCCGAGCATATTGAAAAGGGTTTCACCTGGCTCCTCGCCCAGCAAAAAGAAGACGGCGGCATCTATAACCGCGGTCTATCAGTCTATAACACCGCCACCTCCGTGACCGCCCTCGTCGGTGCCGGGCGCGAAGGTTACGAACCCGCCATCGTCAAAGCCCGCAAGCACCTCATCGATAATCAATGGGATCTCGGCCAGAAAAAAGAAACCGATAATGTAAACGACGGCGGAGTCGGCTATGGCTCCAAAAATGACCACACCGACATGTCGAATACATATCTCGCGATCGAGGCACTCGCGCTATCTAAGAAGGTGATCGAAGACGGAAAACACGGCGACCAACCGGATCTCGACTGGGCCGCTGCCGTCACCTTCCTCTCACGCAACCAGAACTTGGAAGGCTCCAATGATCAGCCTTGGGCATCAAGCGACGCCAAAAACAAAGGTGGTTTCATCTATGCTCCAAATGAATCCAAAGCCGGTGAGGACAAGCTTGATGATGGTCGCACTGCACTCCGCTCCTACGGCTCTATGTCATACGCAGGCCTACTATCATTTATCTATGCCAAAGTCAGTGCCAACGATCCGCGCGTGATCGCCGTTAAAGAATGGTTAGGAAAGAACTATACCATTTCCGAAAACCCAAACATGGGTAGTCAAGGATTGTATTATTACTATCAGACCATGTCCAAAGCGCTCACTGTCGCAAACGTCGGCAAGCTTAAACTCGAAAACGGCAGCGAGGTGGACTGGCGCAAAGACCTCGGCGAAAAGCTCCTCGCCACCCAACGTGAGAACGGCTCGTGGGTGAATGACAACGGCCGCTGGATGGAGTCTAACCCAGTGCTCGTGACCGCCTACACCGTGCTCTCGCTGGAGCAGGTTTACGACTCGATCCCGGAGAAATAACGCACAATAGGAGGAGTGGCCATTTTTATCCACTTGCCGATGGGTTGCGAAAGCATGAGTGCGACACTCATCTCTCTCACGTCCCATTGTCCGGGCGGACAAAAATGTCCGTCCTCCTTATGACACACCCGCTCATTTCTAAATCAATTCTCTGACTTTCTAGAACATCACACTGCGACTAACGGTTTATTTGCGATCTATATGAAAGTCATCCTCCTACTAATCTCCTTCTCGCTCGCTAGCCTCCGCGCCGGGGTCGTCGAAGAATCCATCGAATCCGCCGGGGTAAAATTCCGCGTGGTCCATCTTGCGCCGACGCAGGTGCAACTGGTTTGGAAGAATGAAAACGGCGTGCCTTACCGGAGTTTTGACCAGGTGCAAGCCGCCATCGCGAAGCAGGGCAAGTCGGTGAAATTTCTCATAAACGCCGGCATCTTCGAACCCGGCGGGATCCCCAGCGGCTTGCATATCGAGGGTGGAAAAACCCTCCGCCCGCTCAATCTGGCAGACGCTCCCGGCAACTTCTTTCTCAAACCTAACGGCGTATGCACGTTCGGCGTTAGTGATCTATCCGGACCCTTCATCGGCACCTGCACCGCGTGGCAAAAGCGAACTCCAGCCACGCAATCCTGGGGCATCCAATCCGGCCCGATGCTCCTGATCGCCGGACAACGCCACCCGGCTTTCCGCGAAGGCTCCATCAGCAAACTTCACCGCAACGGCGTGGGCATCGA
This sequence comes from Akkermansiaceae bacterium, assembly GCA_043735445.1. Classification (GTDB taxonomy): domain Bacteria; phylum Verrucomicrobiota; class Verrucomicrobiia; order Verrucomicrobiales; family Akkermansiaceae; genus Luteolibacter. The sequence continues at coordinate 1,692 of JAYTEI010000245.1, forward strand.
CGGCAAGGGACAATTCGTTTTTGCCATCACGGACAAGGGCCAGGCGGTGAATTTCTGGGACTTCGCCGGCTTGTTTCTCAAGCTCGGCTGCAAGGATGCGCTGTTCCTCGATGGCGACATCTCTCAAATGTCAGTAAACCCAGACAAGCCGGTTTCGAGCAACCGGTTCGGAGCCATGTTCGTCGTCGTCGAATAGACAATGTGGACGAACCCGGTTCAAAAATTCTGTCGATTCCAAGGTTTGTTGCACCTCTGGCACGAAATCCGCGTGGAATTAAACGATTTTTGACGGGACAAATCCGTCTTTGGCGTGCTTCAATCCCTGCACTTCGTTAGTTTTCAATCCTCTCCCTACTTCCCATGGCCACAATTACCAAACGCGAACTCGTCATCAAAATCACCGATCAGCTCGGCTTAAAAGGTCACGAAATCACCCAACAAGACGTGCTTGAAGTCGTCCAAACCCTCATCGATGAAATCACCGACTCGCTCGCCCAAGGCGACACGGTGGTCATGCGCAACTTCGGAGCCTTCCAAGTCCGCGAGATGAAAGCGAAGATCGGTCGCAACCCGAAAGACCCCGGCAAGGACGTGCCGATCCCCGCCCGCGCCGCTGTGAAATTTAAACCCGGCAAGGAAATGAAGGAAAAAGTCGCCACCACTCTGCAAGTCATCCGCGAGCGCAAATCGTGAGATCCAGCTTGTTAAAAAACCCACCGTGCCGCCTCGCCGCAATTTGCAGCGTGGCGGTTTTCGTTTTCACTTCCTGCTTCTCCCGGCCCGGCGGCCACCACGGCTATCAGACGCGCGCCTACACCATCTGCGGCCAGCACTATCAGCCGATGAGTGTCGAGGCGGCGCTCGATTTCACGGAGACCGGCGGCTGCTCGTGGTATAACGAATCGTCGTGGTTAGGCCTCAAGCGTGGCACCACCTCGCTCGGCGAGAAGGTCATGCCGTGGCATCTAACTGGAGCGCACAAAACTCTGCCGCTGCCCTGCCTGGTCAAGGTCACCAACCTGGAAAACGGCCGCTCCCTCAAAGTCCGCATCAACGATCGCGGCCCGTTTATCCCCGGTCGCATCCTCGATGTGACTCCCCGCGCCGCTAAAAAACTCGGCTTCTACGACCAAGGCATTACCACCACCCGCATCGAAGTGCTCTCCGTCGGCGACGGCTCTTATAAGCGCAAAAAGCGCGGCTGGTTTTTCTAACCGGACCGCGAAATTTATTTCCCATGAACTCTCCCAAACCCATGAAACTCATCCTAACACTCGCCGCCTCCCTCTCACTCATCTCCTGCGCCACCCTCGCCCCACCCGCCAGTCACGGCACGGTGGATCACGTCGTCCTGATGTGGCAGAAGCGCCCGGGAAATGCCGCCGATCGCCATGCCCTCCTCGCCGCCTGCGCCGATCTCCGCGTCATCCCCGGCATCAAGTTTCTCGACTCTGGCACCGCCCTCGCCAGTGACCGCCCGGTCGTCGATGACTCGTTCGACGTCGGGCTAACAGTTCGTTTCGATTCCGCGAAATCGCTGCATGCTTATGAGACCGAC
>JAYTEI010000246.1:0-1360 GCA_043735445.1 Akkermansiaceae bacterium
TTCTGGCCGGAGGGACGATTGCGGATGAATGCATAAACATCAGTTAGGTTAGCTTGCGGATCGAGTTTGATCAGCGGCGCGTCGCTATGACTCGAAGCCTGAGCGAGCGGCGCAGAGGCTAACAAGGCGGTGACTGCGCAGGTCGCCTTCATGGCAGCCCGCAGAGCTGCCGACCTGCGGGGGATTTTTGTTTGGATGGGGGTTGTGTTTTTCATGGTCGTGTTGTGGTGCGGGTTTGGAATCGCCATGACCTCTAAGAACGCCCGCCTCGCCCGTCAAAAGCCCGCTGGAACAAGATCCATATAGCCCTATATCTCCACGCTAAAACGTCATCCCGATGGCGAACTGGATGGTGCCTAGCGGTTCGCCGGGGTCTCGGGTTAGATTATATCCATATTCTAACCGGACCGGGCCGACGGGTAGATCGAGACGCAGGCCGAGGCCGACTGCGAGTTCGATTTCGCTAGAGCTAAGTTGGCCAAGCGTCGGTGAGAGGGTGCCGGCATCGAAGAAGGCGACGGCTTGGAGGCTGCCGCTGAGGTTGCGGATGAACTCGGCATTGGTGGTCCACTTGGCTTGGCCACCGGTGGGACTGCCACCGGTTTTGGGGCCGAGTTCGCGTTCTTGGAAACTGCGGACACTGCGGGCACCGCCGTTGAAGAGGCGGAGATCGATGGGGAGATTTCCTTCATCGCCAGAGGAAACGAGCGCACCTAACTCACCACCGAGGGCGACTTCATAGTCGGCGTTGATCTTATGATACCAGCCGCCGGTTAGACCGGCTTTGAGGTAGGTGGTGGAAATGTCGCCGATGGCGGCGCCGATTTCCAGAGGGTTCGCAAGGTGCCAGCCGTTCTTGGGCAGCACGGCGCTGTCGCGGAAATCGAGCGACTGGGTGACGCGGAAGTGCGGTTGGCTATATCTGGTTTCGCCGAGGGCGGAGTCGGGTAAACCATCGGCAGTTAGATTGACCAGCGCGTAGCCGGCTAGCACCTCGAGGGCGTAGTGATCGCCGAGTTTCCAAGTGGTTTTGCCATCCACGCCAGTTTCTAACGAGCTGTATCCCTCGCGGCCATAGATCAAGGCATAGATGCGGGCGGTGGCGGAAACGTCGCTGCCGAAGAGCCACGGATCGGTGATGCGAGTCTCGCCTAACACCCCACGGGCACTGAACTCGAAACCGGAGCTGAAGCCGCGCATTTGCCCGCCGAGATTGCGGTCGGTGTAGGCGATGCGGAGGATGGGGCCCTGATAGGAATCCGCGCCGGCGGCGAGGGTGAGTTCGCGGGCTTTGGCTTCTTCGAGATGCAGGGTGGCGTCGATGGCGTTTTCCGAGACCGCAGTTTTCTCGATGCGGACG
>JAYTEI010000247.1:0-1360 GCA_043735445.1 Akkermansiaceae bacterium
CAATGCCGTTAAGGATTCAGATTATTTAAAATAATTCACCCTAACACTTGTACTTTTCTAAAAAGAGCTATCCTTCAGCGGGATATGACCTCCATCCCCGCCTCTTGTCCTGTTTTTTTTGGTAATTTCCGCACTTCCTTCACCAAGCTGGTCGAGCCAGTTTCCGTGGCCCGGATCTTTTCCCTGATGGGGCCGCGCGGAGCCGGCCGCCCCAAGCTCAATCATTTTGACTGGCTCATGGCTTTGGTTTACCACGCCATGGCAGGGGCGGGAACTTTCGCCCATCATGTCCTCATGCTCACTGGCGTCACCCTCTCCGATGCCGCCTTGAGCCTGCGCAAGGCTTCCTTCGGATGGGAACTTCTAGCCACCCTGCTGCCCGAGGTGCTACGGCCTCTCGCCGACCCGGTCCTGCATCCCGACTGCTTCCATAAGGGCCTGCGCCTTGCCGCCATCGACGGCGTGCGTTTCAATCTGCGCAATACTGATGCCATTAACGCCAAGACCCGCAAAGCCCGTTCCGGCAAAGGCGGCACCCCCTGCGCCTTTGCTCAACTGCTGTGCACCGTGCTGGTGGAACTGGGCACCCACTGCCCTCTCGCCGCGTCCCTGAGCTGGAAGGACAACGGAGAACTCACCCTTGCCCGCGACATCATCCCCGCCATCCCCCCCTCCACCCTGGTGCTGATGGACCGCCTCTATGGCTCCCCATGGCTGCTCTGGGAGCTGGGCCCGGCCCTGCAACAAAACGGCAGTCATTTCCTTGTCAGGGTCAAGGAAAACCTCAAAGTGAAGCGGCGGCGGCGGCTCGCCGACGGCTCTTGGTTGGTCTCCGTGGCGGTTAAAGATCCTTCCACCCGGAAAAAAATCGGCAGCCTGATCCTGCGGGAAATCCACGCCACCATGCACGTTGAGGGCGAGGCCACGCCGCGCCCCATCCGCCTCTGGACCTCACTGTTAGATCCGGAAGAACATCCAGCCCTCGCCTTGGTCGAACTCTACACCAAGCGCTGGGAGGAAGAGCTTTTTTTCCGGGAACTCAAAACTCATGTGCATGGAGCCGACTCCCTGCTGCACGCCCAAACCGTGGAGAGCGCCGCCATGGAAGTGATGGCTCTGCTCCTTGCGGCGGCGGTCCTTGCCGGGCAACGGCTGGGGGTCGCCGGAGAGGCCGGGGTGCCCGCCCTGAAAATCAGTCTGGCGCAAGTGCGGGAGCAATCCCTTGCCCTCTTTGAAATCCTTGAAGTCGGGCGCGATCTGCTGAGCAGGGCCCAGCAGGTGGAAATCACGCGCCGGGTCCTGCAAAGACTGGCGCGCACCGCCGTCATCAAACCCCGGAAAAAGCGCAGTTGTCAACGAG
>JAYTEI010000248.1:0-3245 GCA_043735445.1 Akkermansiaceae bacterium
GCTCAAAAAAATGGCCGAGTCTCTCAAGTCGATGCAGGAACTCGCCCAGCAGGATTTGCCTAAAGTTGAGGAAAAACTCGGCGACTCGCACGAGCAGTCAAACACTCCCGAGAAGACCGGCAAAGACGTGGCCAAAGCGGTCGAGGAGCAGAAGAAGGCCGTCCAAAAAATGCAGGATGCCATCGCCAAGGCCAACGAGGCGAACCGGCAGTTCGAGGCTGGCACTTTTGTGAATCGCTTGAAGAAGGCGGCGGGCGAGCAGGGCGGCATCGTCAGCTCGCTGGTCGATGCCTACGAGCGGATCCTTGGCACCAAGGCTTCCAAGCTCGATCCGTCCGACCAACGGCGGTTGAAAGAAGCCACCAGCCAACAGTCTAACACCGCATCCGACGTGCGTTGGCTGCAGGAAGATCTCGGCAGTTATTTCGCCCGCACCAAGACCGATTCGTTTAAACAAATCTATGATGAAATGCGGGCGTCGCAGATCGACATCGGGCTGGAAAAAATCATCGGCCTGCTCGGCTCCAATCATTCCTACGTCGCCACCGAGAATTCAAAAAAATGGGCGGATAAGCTAACCGAATGGGCCAAGAAACTCGAAGGCGAGAAAGACAAAGCTGGCGGCGGCGGTGGTGGTGGTGGTGGTGGCCAGAGTCCCGAAGATGAAGATTTCGAGTTCATGTTGCGGGTGATGAAATTGATCCAACAGGAGCAAGATGTGAGAGCACAAACCCGTGCGCTGGAGCAGCTCCGCCGCAGCCACGAGATTGGCAAACCCCATTCTAACGAACCATGAAACCCAGCATCACCGCCGCATTGCTCATGTTGATTTCGGGAGTCGTCCACGCGGATGATAAGCCGCCGGAAGCCGCGCTTGCGAAGCACCGCGAGGGGTCTGCCAAAGTGGCGGATCAGCAAGATGAACTCGCGGCGGATGTCCAGCAACTCACCATCGAGCAAACCGTGCCGCAAGTCATCGAGCTGCTCAATCAGGTGAAGCAAATCATGGACGAGGCCACCGACAAGCTCGCGGAAAACGACACCGGCGGCAACACCCTCGCGGCGGAGACTGAGGTCATCGAGAAGATCCACGCTGCGGCCAAGGAGAAACAAAAACAACAAGGCAGCGGCCAATCCGGCAGCGCCATGATGGACATGATGGAGCGTATGATGGGCAAGAAGCCCGATGGCGACGGCAAAGGCAAAGGTGGCAAACCGAGCGACACTGGCAGCAACGGCATGAACGGTCTATCCGCTGAAGCTAACGGCACGACTGACGGCCAGACCAGTGGCAAAAGCGAAGCTCGCCGGGTGCCCAAGGCCGGTGGCAGTGCCGGCCACGCGCTGCCTGAAGAATTCCGGAAAGCGCTGGATGCCTATAACCGGGGTGCGGAACAAAAGCTCAAGTGAATGCAACCATGAGATACTTTTCGCCAGTGAAATGCGGCCTGCTCGCGGTCCTCGCCCTTTGCTCAAGCGCGTGGGCGCAAGACTTGCCGGGTCGTCCGGACGATAGCATTCCCGCGCAGGCGGAGTTAATCTATCAGCGGGGTTTGCAATACCTCGCGAAAACTCAAGGCGACAAGGGCGCATGGAATGACAGCGCGGGTTCCGAGCCGGGCGTCGTCGGTCTTTGCACCGCGTCCTTCCTCGCCCACGGCGAGGATCCTAACAATGGACCGTATTCCAAGAACATCCGGCTCGGCATCGACTATATACTTTCCCAGCAGAACGATAAGAATGGTTACATCGGCACGAGTATGTATAACCATGCGTTCGCCACCAAGGCACTCGCGGAATCGTATGGGGTGCTCGACAATCCGAAGATCGCCCCGGCGCTAAAGAAAGCCGTCGAACTGATCGTGAGTTCGCAGAAGAAGAATCGCTTCGGCGCCTGGCGCTACACCCCGGAAAGCCGCGATGCGGACACCACGGTGACAGGTTCTCAGATGGTCACCTTGTTCGCTGCTAGAAATGCTGGCATCGCCGTGCCCGACGAGGCGATCAAGAAAGGCCTAGCCTATCTCGCGACCTGCCGCGGGCAAGATGGCGACTATGGATACACCTCATCATCGGGCGGCAAGCCCACGCTAACAGCCATCGGTTCACTCTGTCTTTCACTGGCCAAGGAGCGCGATTCGAAAGGTTATCAAGCAAGCTTGGCATATCTAAAAAAGAACCTCGATTTCCGTGATCGTTACTATCCGTTTTACTTCGAGTATTATATGTCTCAGGCATTGTTTCATGCAGATGAAGCTGTGTGGAAGGAATGGAATGTGCGCAACATTCGCTACCTTTCCACGATCCAAGCTTCTGATGGTTCATTCCCCGGAAACCAAGGCACTTCATTCAATACCGCCGCCGCGTTGCTATCCTTGGCCCTCAACTATCGGTTCCTGCCGATCTACGAAAAATGATCCGCCAGCTTGTTGTTAGCGCATGGATTACCGGCCTGGTGGCGCTGGCTGCCGCCGAGTCGTCCGACTTGTTGCGGTTCACGAACGGCGACCAACTTCATGGCAATTTCCAAGGTCTCAAAGAGGGTCCACGGGCGATCTGGCAGCGGGACGATGTCACGGCACCGGTGGATTTCGAGACGGCCCAGCTCCGCCACATTGTCCTTCGCGGCGGCAAACCTTCACGCCCGCTGACCTCACTTTCGCACGTCGCGCTGGTGACTGGCGATAGCCTGCCCGGAACTGTTACCGAGCTGGATGATCAGACGCTCACTCTGGACACCGCCTACGCCGGACTTTTGAGAATTCCCCGCAACCAGATAGCAAGGCTGGCGCCGAGTCCGTTAGGCGGGCGCTTGCATTATCACGGGCCCTTCATCGAGGATGAGTGGAAAATGGCGAACGCGTCTTTCCCGGATGGGATGCCGCCCGCCAAGCCAGAGGTCGCCGACAAGCACAAAGCCAAAGACAAGGGCGGCAAGGACGCGCCCGGGCGCTGGGCGTTTTCCGGCTCCGCCTGGTATTGGCCGAGCCGACTTTCCGGCACCGCACTGCTCAAGGAAGGCACGATGCCGGACCGCGCGATTCTGCGCTTCGACTTATCGTGGAAAAACCGGCTATCGATCGCAGTCGGCTTCCATGCAGATTTCGCGAAGCCCAAGCCGCCGGACGATGCGGACAAGCCGGCCGAACTCCAACAGCGGCGGCAGTTAGGCTTCGCCCCCGGAGATTCCACCATCCTACCCGTGATCTTTGGTAACAGTTATGTCCTGCAAATTTTCTCGACCC
>JAYTEI010000249.1:0-7158 GCA_043735445.1 Akkermansiaceae bacterium
TGGAGCCATCCTCGCGCTCAACCCGCAAGAAAAGTTCACCTCGCTCAACGCCGCCTTCGACCACTACACCGAGAAGCGCGCCGAAGCTCTCCGCCCCCCACCCAAACCCGACCTTGCTGCCCCTAGCCAGCCAAACACCCTGCGCATCTGCACGCGGTGGCCAAGCCACTCAATGACCGTGCCACCGACATCCATCGGTGGCACGGTTGTTTGTCATAAGCAGGGGGGAGAAAATGTTAGGGCGGCTATTTCTTCTTCTTCGCTTCGAGGCCTTCTTTGACCTTGCTCTCGATGTCGCCGTAAAGGGCCGGGTCGCCTTTGAGAAGTTCCTTCGCCGCATCTCGGCCTTGCGCGAGTTGGGTGCCATTGTAACTGAACCACGAGCCGCGCTTCTGGACGATTTCCATTTCTAGGGCCAGATCTAGCAGCGAGCCGGTGGAGGAAATCCCCTCGTTGTACATGATGTCGAACTCGGCCTCGGTGAATGGCGCGGCGACTTTGTTTTTGACGACTTTGATCTTAGTGCGGTTGCCCGTGACCGTGCCGTCGGTGGATTTGATCGCCCCAATCCGGCGGATATCGATGCGGACCGAGGAAAAGAACTTGAGCGCCCGCCCGCCGGGGGTGGTTTCGGGATTGCCAAACATGACGCCGATTTTTTCGCGGATCTGGTTGGTGAAGATGCAGACCGTCTGAGCTTTGGAAATGAAGGCGGTGAGTTTCCGCATGGCGGCACTCATCAGCCGGGCCTGCGCCCCCACCGTGGAATCGCCGATTTCCCCGTCGAGTTCTTGCTTGGTGACCAACGCGGCGACGGAATCCAGCACGATGACGGCAATCGCATTGGAGCGGACCAGAGCTTCACAGATCTGGAGGGCTTCTTCGCCCGACGAAGGTTGGGAAACGAGGAGATCGTCCAAATTCACCCCGAGCTTGCGGGCGTATTGGGGATCGAGCGCGTGCTCGACGTCGATGAAGGCGGCAAGCCCACCGCGCTTCTGCGCTTGGGCGATGACGGTGAGAGTAAGCGTCGTTTTACCGGAAGATTCCGGGCCGAACACTTCCACGATCCGACCGCACGGGAAACCGCCGACGCCCAAGGCGCGGTCGATCAGAAGATTTCCGGTCGGAATGACATCCACATCGACGCAGCGGTCATCGCCCAAACGCATGATTGCGGATTCACCGAACTCTTTCTGAATGTGTGAAATCGCAAGGTCTAAATTGCGCTTGCGGGCTTCGTTGAGCTTTTCGTTGGCGGATTCTTCGGAGGTTTGTTTGGCAGCCATGTGGGTGGGTCGAGTTGGCAAAGCTGTGAGGTGATGTCGGAGATTTTGCAACAAAAAAGATGTTCACTCGAACAAAAAATTGCCATGTCATCATTTTGAAAACGGCTGCGCCTTAGAATGCAGTCTCCGTCAAATCGCTTTCTCAAAATCATCCTCCTGAATGATGCTGAACCTGCATTCCTCGCTTGAATCGAGATCCATCCGAGTGTTCCCACTCATCGGCGGCGGCTCATAGTAGAGAATTTCGCTCTTTGGATTCGCCCACGTCACATACTCGATATCGAGCGCGAACCAGGTGTAGGGCACGCGCCAATGTCCCAGCCCGTGCTGCACCACCAGCTCGGTGCGCTCGATGTCGTGAATCACCTCACCCGCCCGGTCGGAATCCGTGATCGTCACCAAACCATCGTGTTCCAAGGCCAGGAACCGCCATGAGCGTAGCTAATTTGGCAATGAAAGACAATGACTTGGTGACGGCTCGGATGTGGGCAGATCAGATTCAGAATGAATAAATTAAACAAAGTTTGATGGATACGATAAATGCCCGCAAGTAAGAAGGGCGGCGATTTTATTCCGAGACAGTAATTTGCATAAATCGGGTCAGGTTAAGCATTCCAACAAATTGCACACCGATTCGAGTTTAGTAGAAATCGAGGCCGCGAAAAAGTAGCAGACTCCGAATGGCGGGGCAGCCGTCACTTCACCTCAAAACTGAGCCGCGCCTTGCCCTCAGGATCTTTCGCGGCATCCGCCAGCCATGTGAGAGTGAACCCTTGATGCAGCGGTGCCGCCGGGCCGCCTGCTAGCGTCATCGTGGAACTCGGCGAAGCCGTGAACTCAAATTTCTTCTCATCATACGAGCTGAACTCGACCTGCATGGCCGCGATTCCCGGGCCATTGATTTCCTTAGAACCAGCATCCACAGCCTTGTCAGTCGGCTGCCTCACGCGCGTCCCGTCCGTCCAGCTCAGTTGCAGCCGGTCATTCTTGAGCTTCTTCTTTAACTCCTTTTCCTCCTTCTTATCGCCCGCCGCTTTTGCGCTGGGATAGGCGTCGGGAAATTTCAGGCGGATCGAAAAACGCAGCGGGTTCTTCGTCAAAGTCCCCGGATCTAGCAGGCGTCCTCCCATGGAAATCACTCCGCGGTCCTCGTTCACAAAAACTTCGAAGCTCGCCTCGCCGGTCACCTTGCCACGGATGACGATCTGCTGCGGTTTGAGGGTCGCTGGTTGCGCGGATTCAAGCGTTTCGGGCATGAGGTTCCTCACGCTGGCTTTCCCATCTGGCCGGATTTCCTCGACCAGAAACTCTACGGGGATGGTCAGTTTCTTGGCCAATGGCTCGCCCTTTTTGCCGATCACCTTGATCGCCGCCTTGCCTTGCGAGGTGATGGCAAACTGGAATTTCTTGTTTTGAAATCCCACGAAATAGCCCAGCCAATCTTTCTCCTCAAGCCCCGGAAGTTCCGCAGAAACCGGCGAAATCCCGGTCAAGCCTAAGCAGCCAACCGCCCACAATCCCAGCGTGTGATTTCTCCGCGACATGCCGCCACATAATACGCCGCGAGCCGTTCCCACCAGCGAAAAACCCTACCATTTTCCTCACAAATATGTCACCAGCCCCGCCACCGTCGCCTCGTCCAGCCGCTTCACCAGCGCGATTGTTAGAGCCACCATCTGCAAATAGTCGTTCAGGTCGATGATCGCATTGTGCGAGTGGATGTAGCGGGCCGGCACTCCCAGCACGACGCTTGGAACCCCGGCGTTCGCCAGATGGAACGACCCCGCGTCCGTCCCGCCGGACCGCCGCACCGTCACCTGATGCGGAATCCCCTCCGCCCGCGCCGTCTCGATCGCCAACCGCGCCAGCCGCGGATTCGTGATCGCCGAGGGATCGTACAAACGGATCTGCACTCCGCCACCGAGCCGCCCTTGGCATTCCGAGCGATTGAAGCCCGGCGCGTCATCCGCCGGCGGACCTTCCAGCACGATCGCCACATCCGGCTTCGCGAAATTTGCCGCCGTTTTCGCCCCCCGCAGCCCGACCTCCTCCTGCACCGTCCCGCACAAGATCAGCCGATTCGGATGCGCGGACTGCGCTAAAATCTGCCCCGCCTGGATCGTCCCCGCCATCCCCACTCGGTTGTCGAACGCCTTCGCCATGAAATGGTCCTCGCGTGTTAGAGCCGTGAACGCCGACACCGGCGCCACCGGATCGCCCAGCGAAATCCCGAAATTTTCCACCACATCCCGCCGCGACTCCGCTCCCACGTCGATGAACATCTGGTCGAGGGTCATCACCTGCCGCCGCTGCGCCTCGGGCAAAAAATGCGGCGGACGTGAGGCGATCACCCCTAGGATTTTGTCCCCGCCGCGCGTTAGAATTTCCACCCGCTGCGACAGCAAACTGTGCTCCCACCAGCCGCCGATCCCCACAAACTGCAAGTATCCCTCCGGCGTGATGTTCTGCACCATGAACCCGACCTCATCCATGTGCCCCGCCACCATCACCCGCGGCCTCTCGTTACCCGTCTCGCAAAAAACCGAGCCATTTCGATCCGCCGAAAGCTCTCCGCACTCCTCCAGCTCATCCACGAAAATCGCCCTCACCTCGTCCTCATGCCCCGAAACCGAATGAGCCTCCGTCAACTCCTGCAACAATGAAACCGCCTTAGTGCGCATAGGGAAATCCTGCGAAACCTGAATCCGCCTTCCAAGTCTCAAATCCGCCGGCTAACACTTCCGCCATGCCCGATCTGCAATCCCGCCTATTTCGCTGAGTATGCCGCAGCGTATCAGTCCGAGACCGGCACGCTGCCACCCGATTTCCTCGAAACCGCCCGCCGACTGGATCCCGATAATGCGTGGTTCACCTACCTCGCCGCCGCAGCCCTCGCGAAAGGGACCGGCAAGGAAAAGAATTCCTCTTGGGAATTTACCGATCCCGCCAAATTTGCCGCCGCCATGGTCCTATTCCACGAGGCTCGGGCTCAACCCCGCTGCGAGAGTTACCGGGACTTGATGTTGCAGAAGCGTATTCCGCTGCTGCCTCAGAATGATCTGTTGGAAAATCTGAATTCCATCGTGGCCATCAACACCATCGACACGGGCAGTAACGTCCAAGTCATTTTCCTATCATCCGCCATTTGAGCGGAAGGCTGGCGGCTCGGAGAAAATGGCGACAGCGCGGCTTTCCGCGTGCTGCTTAGTGATTGGGAGTTGCTGATGCGCCGGATGCTGGAGTTGAAAAACCCCACCTTGATGGACGTGGTGATGCTCGGGGGCAGCGCTAGAGTTATAACCAATCAGCTAATTCCAGCCGCTGAAAAACTCGGACGCCTCACCGAACACGAAATCATGTCCCAGCTCGGCAGCCTCGTCACTTGGGCTCTACTGCTAGTCGCCCTAGCCGCAGTCGTCATCTATCGCCTTCGCGCACCCGCCTTGATCCGCCGCCTCGCCGCGCGCATGGAGTCCTTGCTGCAAGCATCCGACTGGACCTGGCTCTTGATCGCCGGAGTCGGGCTGCCGTTCTACTATTTCATTCTAATCACCCGACTAACCCCACTGGGCGGACGTGATTTCAGCCTCACCGAGAACGATCAAAAATTTTTCCCAGACACGGTGATTCCGCTACCCTTGGCGCAATTTCTCGGCCTGGCCATCCTGCTGATCTTAGCGCCCATCCTCGTTACACGCTGGCGCCTTGGTATTCGCGGGGCAGCATTCGGATTCACTAACGGGAAGTCTTGGCTAGGCTTCGCTACGGTCGTAAGTGCAGCCGCATTCATTCCAGTGAGCGGCTCTTGTAAATCCGCAATAGCTGGCGCGTCTCGCCTCACGCCTCACGCATCTCACAGATCCGGGGCGAAACGAACGGACAACCGACCAGAGCGAGACTCTCCATCCACCTCCTCGCCGCGATGGGATTCCCACGCCTCGCGGATCTCATCTTCCTCACATAAGTTAGAACACAGCGGTGCAGATCCGCCAGCACGAGAATCGGAACGCCAAGCTCACTCGCCAGCTCCTTAATCCCAGCAGACACCTCAGCGCATTCCCGCTCACGGCACCGCTCCGCCCGCGCCGAGTGAGACTTTAGCAACCGCAGATCATCAATGGCGATAAAACCAATCGCCTTCTCACGCCGCTACCGCCGCGCCCTTTCGCGGAGAACATCAATCTCAAGACCCGCACAATCATCCACAAACAACCCAGCACGCGCGATCTCCTCCGCAGCCTGCTGAATGCGCTCAAGGTCACTCCTCATCGGACAACGTCCCTGATAGAATGTAAGCGGGGTCTCAAGCACCGTGCTTACTTATCACCACCGGAATAACAGGCGGCAGCACGGGCGGCGGGTTCACTTTGCCGCCAAGTTCTTCAATGAGTTTCATGCCGAGCAAGCCGGAGAGTGCGCCGTTAGAGCCGCCGTCGCCACCGGTGATGAGGATGTCCGGCATGACCTTCACCTTGTCCTTGCCGATGATCTCGGCGATCTTGGTGCGGGTGAAATCGTCGCCGCCCATGGCGTTGACCTGGAGCTGATAGGACTCGGCGTTGGCCTTGCCGATGGCGAGGATTTTCTCGGCCTCCGCGTTACCGGTTAGGGCGATGCGGCGGGCTTCGGCGTCGGCGAGGACTTTGGTGCGCTCGGCTTCGGCGGAGGCGTTGAGGCGGACGCTGGCGGCGTCACCACCGGCTTTTTTAACGGCGGCATCGGCGACGCGCTCGGCGCCCTGCACGCCTTGGTCGGCTTGGACGAGTTGCTTCTGGATATCCGCAATGGCGGTTTGTTTTTCGAGGTCCTGGCGGGTTTCCTGGGCCATCCGCTGGGTGTCGTAGATGACTTTCTGCTCCTCGGCGAGCTTGCGGTCAGTGAGGGTTTTCAGGAGCGACTCGGGCGGGACAATGTCGCCGATGAGGGTGTCCACGCCGTTGACGTTATATTGGTCGAGGACGGCGTTAATGTGGCCGCGGGCGGAGGCTTGGCGTTTTTTGCGGGTGGAGAGGAAGGAAATGACGTCGCTGTCCTGGGCGCTGTTGCGGAAATAGTTGCCAATGGTTGGCTCTAACACCTGCGAGACCAGGTTATTCATGTTGCCGAAGCGGGCGCTGGCCTTGCTGCGGACGGTGATGGTGTTGAGGAAATACGAGCCTGCTAGAATGACTTGTGGCTGGAGTCCGCGGCTGTCACCGGCGGCGAGGAAGGCATCGGCATTTTGGAACCTACTGTGGCCCTCGGTGACGCGGCCGGCGATCTGGCCTTCCGGCAGGGGGGCACCGTCTAACGTGGTGACGATGCCGACCATGTTCTCGCTGATCTGGGTCATTTTCACAAGCGTGACCTCGAACAGGAAGGCGTTGATCCGATAGGTGCCGGGAGTGAGGAAGGCGGCTTGGCGACCTTTTTAGCCACCGGAGCGCAGGAACATTTCCGCGTCCTGGAACATCTGGCAATCGACCCTGCGGGCGAGCACCGCACCGGCTAGCAGCTCGCCGCCGTCCTTGGACATGATCAGGCCGATCAGGCCGTCCTGGATCACTGTTAGTGGTTGCAGGGTGATTTCATACTGCCAGATGTATTTCCAGAAATAGAGACCGGGAGCGAGCGTCTGCGATTGGAAACCGGCCTCACCATTGGGCGCGATGATCGGTCCGCTGGGGAGTTCCTTGTGCTCGCCCATGATTACGAATTTCTTGGTCATTAGGCCGATGCGGTCTTCTGGCACGATGGCCACCCCGATCACTTGTAAGACTTTCCTGTAAAAGACGATGCTCAGCACCAGAGCAACCAGTAATAAAATCCATAGAGGGTGCAGGGCGAGCGTTTCCAGAATTCCTGATAGATAGCTGGGCGGACCACACGG
>JAYTEI010000250.1:0-3239 GCA_043735445.1 Akkermansiaceae bacterium
CTAACCGACGAGGTGGCGGCGGGGCGTTTTCGTGAGGATCTCTACTACCGGCTCAATGTGGTGGAAATCAAGATCCCGGCGCTGCGTGAGCGGCTGGAGGATGTCCCGCTGTTAGCCGAGTATTTCCTCCAGCGGATCACTCGCAAGAATGGCATGGCGCGGATCCGCATTTCGGCGGAGGCGATCGCCACCCTGCAGTCGCACACTTGGCCCGGCAATGTCCGGGAGTTAGAGAACACCATCGCCCGCGCCTGTGCCTTGGCGTCCACCCATATTTTGCTGCCGGCTGACATTCCGCTGGCCTCGGTGCCGCGCAGGTCGGCGGCGGGATTCACGGCCGCCATCGACCAAGTGATCAATGCCGCGCCGACCGGTGTGGACCTGTTCGGCTGGCTCAGTGGCGAAGTCGCAGGACGAATCCTCGAACGCGCCGACGGCGATTTCAAGGAAGCCGCGAGAACGCTCAACCTGCCGATGGCGGATCTCCGCAAACTGTTAGCCCGCAAAGTTTGAGATGCTCCACCTCATTGACCATCCGTTGATCGCCGAGGAGCTAACCAAGCTCCGCGACCCGGCGTGCCCGTCGCCTGAATTTCGCCAGGGATTCCGGCGGATCGCCTCGTTGATGGTGCCGGCGGTCACCGCGAATTTGGAAACCACGGTGGTTCCGTGCAACACGCCGTTAGAGATCACCTCGGGCGTGAAAGTGACCCGCGGGCTGATTCTGGTGCCGATCTTGCGGGCCGGCTTGGGTTTCCTCGATGGTTTTCTCGACCTGCTGCCGCAAGCATCCGTGGCCCACATCGGCTTGGCGCGAAATGAGCGGACGCTGATCCCGGAACCCTATTATTTGAAACACCCGCCGGTGATGGGTGAGCAGGAAATCATCATTCTCGATCCGATGCTAGCGACCGGCGGATCGGCCATCAAGGCCGTCCGCAGCCTGCGGGAAGTGGGCGCACGGCGCGTCCGGTTCGTCTGCTTGGTGGCGGCACCGGAGGGAGTTTCCGCGCTGGAAGAAGCCTACCCCGACATCGCGATTTATGCGGCGTGTCTGGACCGCTGCCTCGACAATCTCGGCTACATCTTGCCCGGCCTCGGCGACGCGGGTGACCGGCTGTTTGGCACCAGCGGGTGAGCGGCTGGATTTCCGGGCTGGCAACCCGCCGGTTCACCTTTTAGCTTCCGCCAGGACTTTCTCAGCGGCGGCGATTTTCAGAATATCAAACGCCTCCGCCATAATCTCCTCTGCTCGCGTAAACAATTCGCCTTAGTAACAATTTTGGAATAAATCGCCCCGCTGGCAGCTAACGAATCCTGTTTATGAAAATCCTCGTCACCGGCGGCTGCGGCTTCATCGGCTCGCACATAGTCGAACACTATCAGGAGAAGGCGGAAGAAATCCGTGTGCTAGACAACTTCCGCACCGGTTACCGGAAAAACCTCGAAGGCTTGAATTGCACGCTCATTGAGGGTTCGGTTACCGACCGCAAACTGGTTAAAAAACTCGTGCAAAGCGTCGATCTAATCTTCCACATGGCCGCGATGGTCAGCGTCCCGGAATCCATGTCCAAGCCCGACGAATGCGTGGACATCAACGTCAACGGCCTGCTAAATGTGCTTCAGGAGGCTTCCGCGGCAGGGGTGAAAAAACTCGTGTTCGCTTCCTCGGCCGCGATCTACGGCGACAATTCAACCGTGCCCAAAGTAGAAATGATGCTCCCCGAGCCCAAGGCCCATACGCGATCACCAAACTCGATGGCGAATATTATCTCGGCATGTTCTGCGACGAAGGCCGTCTCGAAACCGCCGCGTTGCGTTTCTTCAACGTCTTCGGCCCCCGCCAGAACCCCGACGGAGCCTATGCTGCCGCGGTTCCGATCTTCATCGACAAGGCAATCAAGGGTGAAGTCATCACCGTCTTCGGCGACGGCGAACAAACACGCGATTTCATCTACGTGAAGGACATCGTTGGCGCACTCGCCTTCGCCGCTGAAACCTCCGGAGTCACAGGCATTTTCAACGCTGGCTACGGCGGTCAAATCACGATCAACAAACTTGCGGACAAAATCATCGCGAGTGCCGCAACTGACTCGCGGATCCTGCATGCCCCGGAGCGTCCCGGGGATGTAAAACACTCGCAAGCCACTGCGGATAAGCTCCGCACCGCAGGCTGGAAACCCCGCTACACATTGGACGAAGGACTCCACGCCACGTTCGATTACTTCATGCGCGACCGATCTAACGATGGAACCCGTAGCTAGAAATACACGCACTCGCTCCGTGGATTGGCCCACATGGCGTATTCAATGTCGACTGGTAGGAGCAGCGATCGTGCGTCGGATGGGATGAAGGTGAGAGTACCGAGCGGCGCAAGGCGCGGATACATCGCGGCTAGCTGGAACCATTCGTCGAAACCATAGTTCGGCCATTTGGCATGTTGGATGGGTCGCTCTCCCAGGCCAGGGATATTGGCCGTCTGCGGCAGCGTCCCGTGCCGCCAGTGCCAGATGAAAACCTCAATCAATTCCCGCACCGGAATCCCGCCGCGCGCTCCGAAATGCCCGCCGAGGATCGGCCGGTAGCGCACTTGTTTGCTCAAGTCCGAGTTGTAATATCCCGGCACCCGCCACAATCCGAGACCCATTTCCGCCATCGCTTCGGTCCGGGAGATCTCGTGGGAAACCTCATTCATACGGTCGGTGTCGATCACCGTGACTAGCGCCCCCTCTTCCTCCAACGCGAGAAACCGCCAGAAACCTCCGGGACAATAGCGGATAGAGGAACTCTTCATCACACAAACCTCCCATCCCATATCGCGTAACTCCGGCACCAGGAATTCCAAATCCGCCGCCAGATAGAGCCTGAACGTCACATCTGGATGCCGTTCCACGGCCCCACGGGTGTGGGTGAACAGGGGCTCGAAATAGCTGTCCCACGGATCGAACCGTTTCACCAAGCCCATCCGTCTAGCGTCCACCAGCCTTTCTCGCGTCGGCACCGGCAAATCTGGGTCGCCTTCGCTTACGTGTTTCCAAAATAAAGTTGCACTCACGATGTGCCGCGCTCTTTGCCCGGATGCAGACACCCCTCCCCAATCTCCGGCTTCCACCCTCCGCACTCCCAACAGTTCCTCGAACTCCTCTTTTTCGGTCGCTAACACGCCTTCCTGATAGGCGCAACGCATTTCGTCATCCAACACCGGGAAAATATCCGTCCAACTCATGAATAGTGTTTGA
>JAYTEI010000251.1:0-15719 GCA_043735445.1 Akkermansiaceae bacterium
ATCTGTGATTTGTTGAAATGCGAAACCTGACCCAATTTATTGACCCCATTTATGCCCCCATTTACGGACTAGCGTAATGAAAACATTGAAATCCAAGGCCTGACCCGAATGGCACAAACATAAGCAGAAAACATGCATTTTCAACGGGTTGCGTAAGCTTGGCATCGACGCCTCGGGCGGTGGCTTTTTCCCTTGGTTTTCCGAGGTTTCTGGGATTCTTCAGCTCCTGCCATCCTACTCCGCCCGAAGGTCTGATTTCATCCCAAATTCCCTTAAGTTAGTGCCATTCGGGACCCCGTTCATTCCTCGGTCACCTCCTGCGCGTAGGCGTCGCTGCGGGCGTGCTAGGCGTAGGTCGTCAGGAAATCCGCTCGCGCCACGCACGCGGTGATGGCTTCCGGAAAAGCCGCCTCCCACTCGCGATGGATCGTGTCATGGAGCGTCCACATGGACTCCGGCTCGTCCTCGCGGCAATTCAGCGAATCGTAGTAGTGGAAAATCTTCCAACTGCCGGTGCCGATCCTTTCCTTGCCGGAGCGGATCTTCCCGGCAAGCGCCTCAAGCTCCGCAAATTTTCGGTTGTTATAAAGTTGGCGGGTCGAGTTGCGGAAGGCCACCAGTTCCTCCAACTCGGCGTCCGCGGCTGCAAGTCCCGCAGATTCCCCTTCGTCGGATTCCCCAGCCGCCACTGCGGTCATTCGGTCGCGAACGAGAATGACGGCCAAACTGGTGACCGCGATTCCCGCAAAGGCTAGCAGAACAATCAGGCGCAGGCGTTTCATAGGCGCGGAGCCTTGCAGATGAGTCACGGCCTGAATACCCCAAACATCGCCCCCGCACGGAACCGCCGCCTCCATCGGGAAGTAAATGGCGCTGGAAATCGGTGGGCCCAAGACAAACCATCGAACAAGTGTCGTTATTAGGTTAGATCTGTAGGACTTGGGGCACGATGACCGATTCTGATGGATTCAGTTTATCCATTCACCCAGTCACTTCTTTCAAATGTCTCCGAATCCAAATTCCGTTTCCTGTGAGGTTTCCTGAGCTTGCGCCAGAGGATGGAATGTCCATCCGATTTCCGGGCACCTCCCGGTTGCAACCTTTGGCATCGATGATGATTTTTTATAGCTGCCTGAACGCTGGTATCTCTCTGCATGCGGGGACTGCGGAAAGTTCGCCAGTGTCGGTCGAGGAGGCCACGGGCAGTGGCGATTGGGAGTTGGAACTGAAGTCCACGGCGGGTTGGCAGTCAAACCCATTCGAGGTCGGCAACCATTACGAGAAACCGAAAGGCGACGGGTTTGTTTACTCATCTTTGGACTCGTCATGTGCGCTCGATGGTCCCGATGGTGCCGTGACTGGCACCTTCAGTGGTAGCGAGAAAAGATACTTTCGAGAGGACCAGCTTGATGAGTATGAGTTGAAGTCCGCTATGAACTGGCGGTTGCTGGATGTGGAAGAGGTCAATCTAACGATTGATCTGCGGGGTTCACGCTTTCGGGAGCGCATCTACGATGAATTCCAGAGCAAGCCAAACCGCTCGGCCGTGGCCTGGAGCGGAGGGGCAGGCTGGAAATTGCAATCGGATCTATCAGATGAAGTCCAGATCACTTGGGAAGGAGGAGGCGATTATCAGACGTTCGATCAGGTGCGGCTGGATAACCTGAAGCTCGGCACGAGTGCGGAATTCCAATGCCAGTGGAGTGATGATCTGACATGGATCTGCGGCGTCAGATCCGACTTCCAGAATTATCCCGTTCGTCCGCCGGAAAGCGAGTCTCCAGGCCTTGAGTCTGGTTTGAAAACGTTCGAAGCGCGGCTTTTTACCGGGATCGACTCCAAATTAGGTCACGGATGGACGCTTGAGATTGCTGGCAATGGCGGGCCGATTATCGATTTAACCAACGGCTATTTCAATGCACGGGAGCTGGGAGCGCATGTGGAGCTGCGATGGCAAATGGAACGCTGGAAACTCCAGGCGTCGGCGGAGCCGAATTGGGTTTGGTTCGAACAGCGCCCGGCTAACCGAACCAAGCGAGGCCGCAAGCTGGTCAGACAGGAGGAATTGCTCGACGCGAGCGTGGAATACTCGTTGACGAAAAATCTGTCCCTGCTTGGGCACGCAATCATGAATTTGCAATATACGAACTCCAAACAAGCCACAGATGACGCAACACTCGGTGAATTTGCGGACCTATCGGTTCAAGGGGGTGTTTCGCTCGTTTTCTAACTCCACCCAAGGTTGTTATTTCCGCCACCACCCATTTAATTATCATGATCCCCGGCATTTGGTCTCACGATCTCATCTACCCCTGGCAGCACGAGCTGCACAGCCTTCTGAACTGGCCGGGAGGCACAATTACGAGTATCGGAGACTTCATTCGGGTTTTCCCCCTGCTGCTTAGCTTGAGTTGGTCCATCTCGGCACTGGTGCGAGTTGGCGTGGTGAAATATAAGACACTTTTCAGCTGCAAGATCACGCCGGAGCTGCCGAGCTTTTCGGTGCTGATTCCCTTTTGCGGCGACGGGGAGGAGGCGTTGCGCTCTGTCCGCAGTCTCCGTCATCTGACACCCGCTCCACAGGAGATTGTCATGATTGATGATGGCAGTCCCGCAGAACTCGAACTGCCATCAGGGTCTGCATTACCCGCAAACTTGCGACTCATCAGACTACCGCAAAATGTGGGCAAGGCGGCAGCGCTCAATCATGCCTTGCGATTGTTAACTTCCGATGTGGTCGTCTGTCTCGACGCGGATACCACGGCCCAGTCCACGGATTGGTCGCCGATGCTGGCGCAGTTTGCCATTCACAAGGAACTCGGGGCCATCACTGGCAAAATCCGGCCCAAGCAGGTTCGCAACCTCGTGCAAGTGATGCAAGCGATTGATTATCTGGCTGTGATCTGCATGGTGAAATGTGCGGAATCCCTGTGGGGAGGATTGACCACAGTATCGGGGGCGTGGGTCGCCTACCGCAGGCAGGCGTTGGTTGAATGTGGTGGCTGGAACGCAGAAACCAGCGCCGAAGATATCGACTTGAGCTGGCGGCTGCAATCGGGTGGATGGCGGCTGGACTATGACTTCAACTGGACGGCCAATGTGGAAATGGCACTCCGCTGGACCAGCCTATGGCGGCAACGGCGACGCTGGAGCAGCGGCATGGCAAGAACCTTGCGACAGCATTTCCACGGGGTTTTTCACGCTGGGGCACGCCACGCTGCCGTCTCCTTCCTCGCGGTGCTGGGCTGCCTGTGGATCGTTTCCAGCTTGGGCCTGGGAGTTTTCACCTTGGGAAGGGCAGTGTTAGGGCATTTTGGATCGGGCTGGCTGGCGGAATACAAGATCCTGATTTCGCTGGGCGCTGCGGCGTTTGTGCTGCAATTGCTGGTGGGAATCGCGATCGATCGCAGTTCGTGGCGGCGCTACCCGATGATGATTTTACTCGCACCGGCCTATCCTATTTATTTTTGGGGCATTCTTTTCACCAGCAACATTGTGGGATTCATCCACGGCTTTTTCTATCAGGGTGGTGGCAGGTGGGAACCTACGAACGCGCTGGATTCCGCGCCCGGCGAACCAAGCGAAATGGCCATTACACGCCACCATAAAGGCAGGCTGAGCCGCCAAGCGGAGGCGGAGATTACCAACCCAATCCACGGGGCTGCGGGTCACTCATTAACTACAAAGCGGCACAGTGTGCGACCGTTCGCCAGCCAACTCATGCGCTTGCTGGTGTTTAGTTGGAGCGGATTGTGCCTTTATTCAGGGCTTAGCATGGCTATCAAAGTGCCTAGCACTTTTGTTTCCAGCGCGGTGATGATCATGCAATTGCTCATCGGCGCGACGATCTGGACGCTCGCCTGCTGGCGGTTTCCGCAGCGCTGTCTGTGGGGCTCAAAGGCGGGAGTAGCGGATACGGATTCGATCTTTGACAAAACTGCTTCTGAAAGCTGCACCCAAGATCTATCGCTGGTGAAATTCACGATAGACTCCGCTGCTTCGGGACCGGTTGTTTCATCCAACGTCGAGGTGGTCCATTTTTTGCAAACTTTATGAAGCTGATACGCATCACATTCATCGCCGCGTTGTTGGCTTCGCGGCTCTTGGCGCAGGTCTCGGTCGCCCCCGGGGCTGGAGCTGGGACGTCCGACAAATTCAAGAAACTTCCGGACCTGGGCATTCCCCAGAGCATCATCGTGCGCACCACGGAAAACGTGACCCGCGGGGGTTGGGTTTGGCTACTCAATGAGTGTGAGACGCATGGCATCACCCGGGTGGATCTGTTGGTGAAGCAGGACGAGGATCATTTTCACAGCGAGCGCACCGCGGCGATGCTGGAGTCCGGTGAATTGTTAGTGCCGCTGGCCGGTGAAAAGACCGCAACAGGCTGGGAGGACGCGACGTGGCTGCGCGAGATGCTGGCGACTGCCAAGGCGAAAAAGATCCAAGTCTGGGCCTGGTGGCCATGCTTTCACGATGCGCAAGCTGCCGCACTCTATCCGCAGGCTGCTTATACAAATAAAGCAGGCGAGCAATTCGTGGACCCGGGCTACCCGGAGGTCCGCACCCGGCAATCCGCGCTGATCGCCAAATTGCTGGATACCTACGGATTTGACGGCGTCTCGCTCGACTGGGTGCGCTACGACGGTTGGCAGGCTGGCAGCAAGGGACCTTTGGGTGACGAATTTACGCGACAGTATGGTTTTAAATGGGATCCCGCCACGCTCGAAGATGGATATGCCAAGGCACGGTGGTATGAAATGCGCGCTAAGATGTTGTCCGGTTGGGTCGGGCAACTTGTGCAGCAAATGCGAGGGGCTCACCCGGGCGTTTGCTGGGGCGCGTTTCTCCTGCCGTGGCAGTTTTCGGAAGCGAGCCAGAACTATCCGATGCTCGGAGCCGCAGGTTTGGACTACCTGCAACCCATGGGCTACTGGCGGGACTGGAAACTGACGCCGGAATGGGTCGGCGACCGAGTTCTATCACAGAATATGGACCTTGAGTCAGGCACCTCCCAATGGCCGGCATTGGGAGTGGATGCTCCGGTGGAAGAGCTGGCTCGGGCGCTGGATCATATTCCACTTGGCCCGTGTGCCGGTGTGGCGTGGTTCACCTATGGAACTTGGGAACAGAAAACTTTTGATAAATTGCAAGGCTTGCCGAGCCACAGCGCCGGTGCCCGCAGACTCTTCGGCTACGAGCTGCCGCCGACTCTCGATCCGCTTACTTCCACTGCGATCTCAGCCGCGCCGTCGAAGCCATCACTCGCCGTCAAGTTGCCGAAAGCAAAAGAATTTCCAGACGACAGCTCGGTATGGACCACGGTCTGCCTGGCCGAGCTTTACAAGCGAGCGGCTCTGAAGCCACAGGAAGATAGCCCCGTGGTGCCGGTGCTCGCCTTGCACACTTTCAATCAAGGCAAGGCGGGAACGTCCCCCTTCCTCTACAAATGCTCGACTGAATATCTCGACAGCCTCCTACAATTCATCGCCGACAGCGGCTTCACCGTGTGCCCACTCTCGCGGCTTCAGGGCTACCTCATCACCCGCGACGCATCATATCTCCCGCCGCGGCCGCTTGTTATCACGCTGGATGACGGTTCCCAAAGCGTCTTTAAATTGTTTTACCCGCGGGCGCTGAAACACCAGTTCCCCTTCACCCTCGCGCTGGTCACCAGTTGGCTAAGCGACACCAGCGAGAGCAATCACTCGACCGACGAGCGCGGCGAGGAGGACCCAACAATGTCCTGGGCGGAAGTGAAGGAAATGGATGATTCAAAGCTTATGGAGACAGTCTCCCACTCCGACGCCCTGCACTATCAAACTGCGGAGACCCCGACAGCGCAGGATGAAAGACCCGCAGAGATCACCCGCCAATTTCTCAAAGAATTCCAGCGCACGGAGACCAATGGCGAATATGCACGCCGGATCCGGGTCGACATGATCACCAGTCGAGCTCAGCTTGCAAGTCATGGGCTGCGGGCATCGACCATCTTCTGCTGGCCCTACGGCGAATGGAATCCCACAGCCAAGGCCATTGGCGAGCAGGCTGGCTTCAGTCATTTTTTGCTATTCCAGACCCCGCCTGTCATGGCCACCGCCCAAGGATCGAACAATGGCATCCCGCGCATCCCGGTTTTGCGCACCGACGAAGCGGTGCCCTTGCAATTTCCCCAGGATCCGCAGGAAGCTCAATCGTGGTGGCTGGCATTTCTCAAAGTGGGCCGCGACTCCAGCAGCATCCCGTTGATCAAAGCCACCTTGTCACAGCTCACTGCGGAAAATCAGCGCTCGCCCGAAGTGGAATTGGCCCTCGCGGTCATCGACTATATGCGCGGCAGCACAGCTTCAGGTACCGCCCGCTTGTTGGCATTGCGTCAGGCATATCCCTTCGATCCAGCGGTCACAGAGCCTACCGACAAGCTCTTGTCCCAGTTCTCTCCGCGCCCGTAGGCCGGGCCTTCCCCCACCAGAATGTAAAGTTTTGAGCCAATCCGAGATATTTGAGTCAATCCTCGCGGACCAACGATTCTCAATAAGTATAGATCCGCGAAAACTGCTATCATTTCCAAGCCGTTCGGGTCCGTTAAGGCTCTGGCTCATTCGCGTCAACTTAGCGTTACAAGTTACTGGTTATCAGCAATAAAACTATAAGCTTTTTGATTTTAAGATTGACACGCGCTGCGACTCGGCAGACTTGGCATGTCAAAAGCAATGTTTTTTCCGCGCTTGCGGATCCTGTGAATTCTTTGCTCGGCCAACTTGAATCGCTCGCCAAAGAATCCGGTTTCATCGTCCGCAAAACCAAGGGATTCTCAGCGTCCGGCTTTGTCCTGTCGTTGATCAAGTCGGTCATCACCGGGAAGCCCTCTTTTAATCAGCTCGCCTCGAACCTCCGCCTGAGCGAATTGAATGAACGGTACCAGTGAAAGCGCCGGGATAAACCGGCTTGAAACAGAGAATGAAAGAGACTTACAGAGAAAACTTAGCCAGTCGCTCTGGCCACGAACCCTACGCTGGGAGCAGTAATGCTCCGGGTGTAGCATGGGGGAGTGGAGACACAGGCCAGCCACCCGCGCTCCGAAATCCATGTTCCCGTGTGCCGACCTTATACTGACAAGGGGAAGGCAACATCGTCCTCACCGCCAAGGCAAGCTGAGGGCGGACACGGCGGAGTCGCAGAACCTGTGCATGTGTCGAAGTTTCAAACACGACTTCGGGACAGGTCTTCTGTAATCGCCGACAACCTAGGCGGGCGGGCACTGGGGACGGATCTAACGGGACCGCGCTTGAAGGATTTCCTGCTGATGTCCTACGGCCAATTCTCGTCGCCTAACGGAAATTTCAACTACGGACTGGGTCTGCTTCTGACCCATTATTTTTTCCACATGGAAGGCGGCGGCAAAGCCTTCCGGATCACTCAATTCCTCAAAGGACTTGAAGCCGGCCATCGCGGCGAAACGTCACTGACGCCGCTGCTCGGCGGCGGCAGTTACGAGAAACTGGAGGGCGAAATCACCGCCGCCTGGGCGCGGATGGGCGTGCAGATCCGCTTCGGCGGATGACGCGCGCGGCCCGCATTCCAAGTTTCCCCGCGATTTTTCACAGGCTTGCGGAGACATCCGGCGGCGCTAGGATGCCACCCATGAGCCGCCGATCACGAAAACGCAGGGATGCTGGTGGAAGCCGTTGGCTGGGCAAACTGGTGGTGGCGGCGCTGGTGTTAGGGATCGTCGGTTTAGCCGTGGGCTATGGGATGTTGCGGAGCTATTTGCACAGCGATGCGTTCCGCAAATTTCTATCAGTCGAGGCCAGTGACATGGGTGGCGTGACCGGTGAGTTCGGCCCCTTTCACTGGGAAGGGCTGGCGGTGGACACGGATTCATTTGAGGCAAAAGGAGAGGGGCTGATCACCGGCTTACGGGCAGATGGGCTGCACACGGAGGTCGGCCTGGGCGGGGTGCGGCGCGGGGTTTGGGAAATCCGTGGCTCCAGCTTGCGGCGCTTGGAAGTGTCCGTGGATGCGCGGAAACAGGGTGCTGAAAACACGATCCCAGAGTTTTCTCACAAGGCGGGGAAAAAGGCAAAACGGCCCGCGTGGTTTCCAAGCGAGGCGGAGCTGGATGGCCTCGAGGTGCGCGAATTCGCGGTGAAGGCAATCCTCGACGAAGGCCTAGCAATCGCCAGTGGCATGCGCATCCACGCCGAGCAGGCGGGGGCGAAAGGGGCTTATCGCGCCGAGATCGAAGGCGGGACGGTGCGCTTGCCATTCGGCATCGTGCCGGAGCTGCGGGTGGACCGCGCACGCATCCGCTATCAGGATGGCCAAGCATTTCTAACGGACGCAACGCTCGCCGCCTGGGCGGGCGGGCGCATCCACGGCAGCGGTGAGTGGGAGCTGAAATCGCGCAAGTTTTCGCTCGAAGGCGACGCCAGTGGGATGAAGTGCGAGGATGTCCTGAGCGCCGATTGGGCGAAGCGGCTGACGGGCGATGTGACCTCAGATTTCACGGCGGATAACCGCCCGGGATTTCCCCAAGCGAGTGGCAAGCTGACGATTCAGAACGGCGTGCTCACGGCCTTGCCGATGCTCGACGCACTCGCTGCTTACGCCGATACCCGCCGGTTCCGGGTGCTCACGCTCAGTGAAGCGCACACCGGGTGGCGGTGGAAAAAGGGCGAGATTTCCCTGACGAATCTGGTGCTGGCGAGCGAGGGCCTGGTGCGGTTAGAGGGCGGCATCACCATCCGCGGTCGGGCGATCGACGGCTTATTCCGGCTCGGCCTAGCACCCGGCACGCTGGCCACGATTCCCGGCGCGGAGACCGATGTCTTTGCACTCGGCGAGCGCGGGCTGTTATGGACGACCCTGCGGATCACCGGCACTCTCGAAGATCCACAAGAAGATCTAACCGACAGACTCATCGCCGCAGCCGGCATCCGGATGTTTGACCAGCTTCCAGAGACTGGGGAAAAAGTGATCAAGTTCACTCACTCGCTGCTCGGCGAGCCTTCATCCAAGACGCTTGAGAAAGGCGTGAAGCTCATTGAGAAAAGCAGCAAGACGGTGCGCGAGGTGAGCGGTATTCTCGACAGCCTGCTCGGCGGCGGTGGAGCACCGTTAGAAACTACCGATCCGGCCAAGGAGGCGCAATGAAGCCACGGATCTCCCTCGTCATTCCCGCCCACAATGAGGCGGATTTCCTGCCCGGTTGTATAGAAGCAGCGAGACTGGCGGCAAGCGGCATCGAGTGCGGAGTCGAGATCATCGTGGTGCTTAACCGTTGCACCGACGGCACGGAGGAACTCGCGGCGCGTCACGGCTGCCGGATTGTTAGGGAGGACGCCAAGAATCTTGCCATGATCCGCAACGCCGGGGTGGCCGTGGCTGCCGGTGAGATCATCGTCACCTGCGATGCGGACAGCCGGATGCATCCCGCGAGTTTCCAGGAAATCCTGCGGCGGCTCGACTCGGGACGCGTCGTCGGCGGCGGCGCGATGGTGTTGCCGGAGCGTTGGTCGCTTGGCATCGTGGCCAGTGGTTTCGCGATTTTGCCTTACCTCGCATTCACCGGCGTGAGCTTCGGTCTGTTCTGGTGCCTGAAGCGGGATTTCGATGAAATCGGCGGCTTCGACACCCGCTTCATCTCGGTGGAGGACGTGGATTTCGCCCAGCGCTTGAAAGCCCACGGCCGGCGAGCGGGACGTTCGTGGGGCACTCTGTGGTGGACGCCGCTGATCACATCGTGCCGCAAGTTCGACCAATTCGGCGATTGGTGTTTGTTCCGGAATCCCAGTTTCGTGCGCAAAGTCTTCCGAGGAAATGACCGCAAAACTGCCGATCAATTTTGGTATAACGTGCGCTCTGATTGATTCTTGATGACGGTTCTGTCACTCACCGCGGATTGAGCGGGTATGTTGGCATCACTTCATTTGTGTGTTTACTTCGTGTTGGGCATTCACCCAACCTGTTTGTCTGCATCGGCATTCTTCATCGTGATTTCCCCACCGCCATCCAAGCTGCCAAGCGCCCAAGCCGCCTTTTCGCTCATCGAAATGGTGGCGGTCATCGCGATCCTAGTCGCCCTGATGACCGCCGGGGTGAGTCTCCTAAACGGCACTGGATCGCAGTCGCGCAAAGCCGGGACCGACATGCTCAGCGGCTTGATCGAGCAGGCGCGGACCACGGCGATCACCTCGCGTTCCTACGTCGTGCTGGCCATCGCCGAGCCAGGCGATCTTCCCTCGGGCGACGAGCGCTGCCGGCTCGGTTTGTTCAAGGTGGATGAGGAATGGTCAGATGCCTCGAAAACCCCGAGTCCGCTCAAGTGTACGCTGTTGAGCCGTTGGCAAACCTTGCACACCGGCATCGTCCTCATCCCCGATGCCTTGACTTCAACCGAAATCACCCTCGCTTACGGCGGCTCCAAGAACCTCAGCGTCAAAGTCCACGCCATCGCCTTCAACTCGCGCGGTGGCTTGCATTATCCAGCCGGATCCACGCCGATCACGGTCCGCATCGCCGAGGGCGGCTACCGCGGCTCGCCTCCCATTGCCACTCCTAACAAGCGTGGCCCGGATAAGAAAATTTCCGAAAACCGCCTGAAAATCGGCCGCGTCACCGCCCGTCCCTACCGGATCGACTGATGAAAATTTCCCCACCTAACACCTCAGCAGCTCGTGGCTCGACCTTGATCGAAGCGGTCATCGCCATAGGCGTGCTCGCGGTGGCGATTCCGTTAGTCTTCGGCGCTTTAGCGGAGTCCGGGAAAACCGGGATGTCCGCCGAGGCGGAAACGCGCAGCACCTGGATGGTCCCGGCCTGCATGGAGGAGATCCAAGCCTCGCGCGACGGCCGCCCGCAGTTTTTCACCAGCACCACCATGGGTCAGATCTTCCCTCCGGCGGGCGATGTCTGGGCGTTGGCATTTTCTCCAGAAGGGCAACCCATCGGCAAGCTCAGCAAGGCCATTTACGACAAGGGCACCCGCGAAATCAGTGGCAAGCCAGTGCGCTACATCGCTTCGCTCAGTGCCAAGGCTCCGACCACCCCGACCGGTGCCACGCCCATGCTAAACCTCCGCATTTCCCTAGAATACCCAGCATCCTCGCCTGCGGCAAAACGCCAGAAACTGGAATTTTACACCCGCATCCCATGACGCTCACCCATCGCCACCCGCGCGGGTTTACGCTCATCGAGCTGCTGTTCTCAATGGCCATCGGTTCGGTTCTCCTCGTCGTGGCTGCGACGATGTTAGGTAGCTCAGGAGACGGCTATGAGCGGATCGGCGGCAACGTCGCGAGCGAGCGCGAGGCTCGCGCCTTGATCACCCAACTCGCCGCGGATCTCTCCACGGCTAGATTCCACAAGGACGCGGTGATTGAGAAATCCACCGCCGCCTGGCCGCTGGACAAGCTCGGATTTCTCAGCCTCCAACCGGCCCAAGCGCAGTCCGATGCCGGTCGCATCGGCGACCTCTGCGCGGTGAATTACTACATCAGTGATCAAACGATAGGCGGGAAAAAGATTCGCTGCCTGATGCGCGGATTTCGCGAAAGCAATGAGACCTTCAAGGCGCTGCGTGAGGACAAAGTCGCTTCACTATTCGAGCAGAAACCTGCTCTCGATGAACCCGTCGCCTTCGGCGTCATTTCCTTCGAGGTCCGGCCACGCTCGCGGGACAGCGGCGGGCAATGGATAGCTTGGGTCAAGAAAGACGACACCGGCCCGGAAGCATTTAATCTCAAGCTGGTCCTCGCCCGCCGCGATCTCTCCGGCAAACTCAAACTACCAAGCGACTGGGACGGTGCCGGCAGTGCC
Organism: Akkermansiaceae bacterium; assembly: GCA_043735445.1. Lineage (GTDB taxonomy): Bacteria > Verrucomicrobiota > Verrucomicrobiia > Verrucomicrobiales > Akkermansiaceae > Luteolibacter. The sequence continues at coordinate 11,821 of JAYTEI010000251.1, forward strand.
GCAAAACTGCTAGGTGAACCTTCCAAGGCAGACCGCAACAAAGACCTCGAAGTTTACGAAACCACCTTACGATTTGGTAATCATGCAACTCTCTAACTCACCACCTAACCGCAAGTCGGCCGCAGGGTTTACCCTGCCCGCCATCCTCGTGGTGGTGGGTGCGCTTCTCATCCTCGCTGTCGGGATTCTTTTAGTGGTCGGCATCGAGCGCAACACCGCGCGTTCGTTCGTGGACCGCCAGCGCGCCGATCTCGCCGCCCGCGCCGGACTGGAGGATGTGAAAGGGATCTTCGCACAGGATGCCGCGAACGATGATTTCCTGGTCCTTCAATCGACGCTCGCGGCCCCCATCACCACCGGCAGCAAACCTGCCCCGCAGCTCTTCCTCGCCCGAGGGAAAGCTCAAGGAAACGGCTATTCTTACCGCTATATGCCCCTTTTCAGCGCCTCCAAGGCTCCGGCAAACAATTCGCTTTTCGCCGCACCTGCAGTCGAGCCTTTGGTCGGCGCGGCGGCGGATGATTACAACGATTTCACGACCCTGCCCTACAACGACAAAGTCCGTGCCTCATGGCTGCCCATCAAGGATGAAAAGGACCGGATGGTAGCCCGCTACGCTTATTGGGTCGAGGATCTCCAGAGCCGGGTCGATCCCGCCCTTGCTGGAAACCAGAAAGGTGATTCCGGTGCGCATGAGTTCAACAAATATCCATTTCCCGCCCCGGGACTTAATCCTGCCGCGGCTTCTGAAAACGAAACATCCCTGGATCGCATCGGCCTCTATGCTATCAACGGGACCGCCACGGACGACAAACCGGGAGATTTGGAAAAGACTCTCATCAGGAATCGCAAGGTGCTTGTTTCGCCCGATTCACTATTGGCGGCTGCGGGCCTCGTTCCGCCCATGGACCGGTTGAAGGAGGAAAATCCCAAAGGGAAAATAGGTCAGCTCTCCGACGCCAAGTCACGTTCCGTGGAGGAAAGTCTTGCCGCCGGCCTCCGTTCCTACAAGGAGCAACCCGTGATTCCCTTTGTGGATGGCATCGCGCCAACCATGGCCGGTCAGCCGAAGCTGAATCTCAACAAACTCCTTGCGACCGGGGGCGACGCCGCCGTGGATGAAATGGCCGGGCTGATCAACAAGGCCCTTCCGAAATTCAAGGACCGCAATCCCGTCTTCCCCGCACCCGAAGACTACGTCAAGACGCTAGCCGCCAACGCGATTGACTATGCGGACTTGGACGGCAATTGCACCCTCAAGACGGGCAGCTACCGCGGCATCGATGCTTTCCCGCTGATGAGCGAGTTTCTGATGAGCTTCAAGTGGTCGTCGGTGCGGGTCGAGAAAGGTCGCAAATACGCGATCATTGAAGTTACCACCTATGCCGAGTTATGGAACATGACCGACAAGGAGATCAAGGTCACAGATGGACAAATAGAAGTGTCCTACGAAACCAAGTATGAATTCCCACTGCCTCCGAATCCTTCAGTCTCCCTGAATGACCTGACCAACGCCACCGCCACGCTCACTGAATCCGATGGCTACCGCTGGTTTCCCGCGTTCAAGGTGAATCTGAAACCCGACCAGTATAAGGTCGTCAAATGTGGTACGGTCATCTACAAAATCGACGGTGGATCTTCCAGCGGGTTCATCCTCAGCCCGATCACGATGGGGGGAGAGGAAGATGGGGCTTCCAAAGCCGGCTTCCGGATCAAATGGAACGGCAAGATTGTTGATCGTTCGGCTGGCGGGGTTAATCGCTACGGTGCCAGCATGTTTTATCCGGGGGATCCGGCGAAAGATCGATATCAACAAAGGGTCCGCGAATTCGTCCCTTCCCATTCCCACCGCAAAACCGGTGTTTACAAGGATAATATGGGTGACGCCCGGATGTCCTATTACCTGCAGGCTCCGGCTGACCAATACAAGTTTCCTTACAACTATAGCCCGAACCGCCGCAATCTTCGTTTCGGCAATGTGTATAATGGTAACACTTCCGCCGTTTACGGACGCGTGATGCCATCCGAGTGGCCGGACGGTGGCCACAATTCCGAGTATGGATCCAACGCATTCTTTTCCACTTATGGGGCGAACGATGAGAGCATAGCGCCCGACGATGCGCGATTCTTCAATGCCAGCGAACTTCCCGTGCCTAGGCAGGACGAAGCTCCGGTGCGGTTGTCCAACCTCGGACGCTTCTACAGCGCGACCGAACTGGGGCGTGTTTCAGATCCCCTCCTATGGAAAGTGGAATTGCCCGCGGTGCCGAACCAACCGTGGGGAGACATCTTGAGCTCGACCAAGCCCGACGCCGACCATGGCGGTGGAAATACCCTTCGAATCGGGCGTCCCGAGCATCCCCGCTTCGCCCCGCCGAATGATCCCGGTTTGCACGCTGTCAGGTGGCTCGACCTATTTCATGCGGGTATCTCACGGTCGAATGACAATGCGCTGCGGGAGGGGGCGGTCGTCGAAATCGAAGGAAACATCAATTTGAACACGGCCTCCCGCGACGCGCTCCGGGCGCTTGCCGCAGGACCGTTAAGCATGGATCCCAAGTTATCCATAAGAACATCGGAAATTCATGACAAGACCCGGCTGATGGCCCCTCCTGGAAAACTGATCACGCTTTCGCCGCCCACCATTACTGAGCAAGCGGACAGGATTGCGGATGCCATCATCCGGTCCAGGCCTTACGCCGCCACTTCAAATCTCGCTCTCGCCAAAGAAGGCACCGATATGTATGTCTTTGGAAACCGCAATCTGTTTCCCGAAACCACCAAGATCGAGTGGGCGGATGCCGCTGCCGAGGAGTTGTTCAGCCGAATGTATGAGGCGTCCACGGTCCGTTCGAGGAATTTTCGCATTTGGGTGGTGGGCCAGTCCTTGGTTCCATCCGCCTCGACCACGGCGGACCGCGTGGTTCTCGCCGAAGTCCGCAAGGTTTTCACCGTCTTTGCCGATCCCGGGCAACGCGATGCGAGCGGTGCCATCGATCCCACAAAAGCAAAGCTCACCATACTTCATGAAAATGATTTCTAACTTACGGGCCGTCCTCGCGGTCTTCGCGAATTTCCTCGTTCTTGGCCAGGCAGTCCACGCCCAGCAGGAATCACCAAAGTTCGGCTTCGTCCGCATCGTCAATGCGGTATGCCACGGAGTGGGTAATGCCAAATTCAGCCTAGACGGCGAGGACATCTATCCCACGGGTTACAAGCTCGGCCAGACATCCGGCGGGTTGAGCATGAAGCAGGGTTCCCATTCGATCACCGTTAGCAAGGAGGGCGTCGAGAAGGGCACCACCAAAATTGATCTCGTGACGGGGGAAACCACCACCGTTATAGCCTTTGCCGAGTTGGTTCCCGCGCAGAAAAAAGATGATCCTCCCGTCTGGACCATCAAGCTTCTTCGTCTCAAGCAGCGTGATGTGGAAAAGGGCTACGGTCTGACACTGGTCTCCGTGGCAAACGAACCTGAAACGAAAGTGCAGCTCGCAATCCAGGGCAAAGGGGCCATCCAAAAAAATACCGTGAACCGGCTGGGAGTTACCAATGTCAATCTCGGCGAGGTGCGCGGTGAAGTGTTCGTCAAGCTAGGCGACAGGATCGTGACCACTGTTTCGCCCGACACGCCAGGGAACTACGTGGTGGTGATTTATGAGGGAGAAGAAGGCAAAGCAGCGGCGATCTATTTCTTTGATCCGAAGTTCGTCATCGCCGGCTGACCCGCTTTAGACTTCGGAAGCGCACCCTGTCGCCTAACACTTTAAAGATAAGCCAGCATGAGGGGGCGGAGCTGTGCGATGGCCCGTCTGTAGCAGGTCGGGCGCGTTAGGCCTACCCGTAGCCAGCGGATGAATTGCAGACTTACTTCAGTCGGCCGGTAAAGGGCTTGATAG
>JAYTEI010000252.1:0-3236 GCA_043735445.1 Akkermansiaceae bacterium
ACCCAGGGCGATGCCCTGGGCTGGCATGTGGCGGGCCGTTGGCCCTGAAGAAGGGGGTGCCGAGGTGGTAGGCTTGAGCATGTGCAAGGTGGTTGGCACGGTCTCGGCGAGGTCGAGGTGATCGGTGCTGTCGGCGGGTTCTTTGGGCACTTGAAGGAACGGGGATTTCATGGCTGCCAGAGAGGTGAGTCTGTCCAATCGGCGGGGAAACCCATGTCGCGGATGGGGATTTCCGGGTAGTCGGAGAAGAGCGCTTGCAGGCGGATTTGCCACTGGCTGGCGGGTGCGGTGATGCGCAACAGGTAGCGGAGAACGGTGAGGCTGCCGAAAATGCGATCATCGGGAATGGCCACAGGTGTGTGCCAGTGGGGATGTTTGCGCTGGCGGGGAATCATCGGTTTCACCCCGAGCACGCGATTCCAAAGCCGGGCGTGATGGGCGCAGAGATTGCGGACCTGATTGATGGCAAGAAGCCAGGAGTCGAGGACGGAATCGGACACGCCATAGGAGCGGGCGACGGATTGTTTCAACGGTGTGGCAAGGCCGCGAAACAGGGTGAGCAAGCCGCCGAAGGTCATCAATTCACAGGCCATCCAAAGTGGCAGGTCGGTTTCCGAGGTGTATTTCCCGAAGAAATGACTGACAAAATCCTCACGGCTGCGCCCAGCTTCCTCACGGACACGGCGCAGCAACTGGCCGTGATCGGAAGGTGACAGGTTGGGGAGATGCGTGCGGTCGAGGTAGCCGAAGGGGCCGTGAAGCAGGGTGTGTTGATTGACCACCAAGGTCCGGATGGCGATCTCAACCCGCTCGATGGCATCAAGCACCAAGAGCCGGAGCTGGCGGTCGAAAGTGTAACGCCGCCAGACGGTCTCGATGGCGGTGCCGGGGCGCAATGAATCGTCCGGCAAGCGGAAGGGATACCAGTAGGCGCTCAGGCGGTAGTAACTGACGGATGCCAGTTTGTCGGCGATTTCCACTGGATTGCCGACGAGGCCTCGACCGGTGAGGAGTGACGCTTGATCCGCAAAAGTGAGTGCGGGTTTGGGATAGTTCATGCCAAAACCTCCCTTGCATTGGAGCGGGAAAAGAAAAAACCCGCCAAAATTGAGCTTGCCCCGAAGGACAGAGGCTTGGCGGGTCTGCTGGCGGCAAACTGGCCGGAAATGCCGCAAAGGCAAGATATTTTCACGGAAATTCTCACCCCATCACCTCCTTGAGCATTTCGAGGATGTTCTTCTCCACCTTGCGGATGTTATTGTCGATTTCCGCGACGGGGCGGGGCGGCTGATAGGTGTAGAAGTGGCGGTTGAAGTTGATCTCATAGCCGACCTTGCCGACGCCCCGGTCCTTTTCGTCTGCGAAGTCCGGGTTGATCCAGGCGTCCGGGGCGTGGGGTAGGACTTCGCGTTCGAAGTAGTGGATGATGTCGGTGCCGAGCGGGACGTTTTCGAAATCCTTGAGGTCGTTGTCGGACTCGAAGCGGGTGAGCAGGACGAGGGATTTGTCGTCCGGGTGATCCCCGTAAAAGCAGCCGAGGCGCGGGGTTTCCGGGGCGAGTTTGTTCAGCTCGGCTCGACGGATGCGGATAGGAAGCTCGGTGCGCTTGATGGTGGTGATTTCCGCAACGACGGGCTCGGCGGTTTCGTCGCGTTCGGAGAGGGCGTCGAGGATGGACTTGATGACGGGCTTTTTTGGTTTGAGGCGGGCTTTCTTGAGGGCTTTTTCGAGGCGTTCCTCGAATTCGGCGCGGCATTTCACCAGAGCTTTCGGCAGGGTGTGCAGGGCGGCGAGGATATCGGCCTGGAGTTCGCGGCCCTCTTGGATTTCCGCCTCGCGGGCGGCTTTGTCCTTTTTCTTGGAGCTGGCGAGATCGGCAAAAGCTTTGGCTTTTTGCAGGCGGTCGAGGCGTTCTTCGGAGATTTGGAAATTGAGGCGCAGCGGACGGTCGATCTGAATACGGCGGTAGCCGAAGTCGGAGGAAGGGAAAATCTTGATGTGGTCGGTTTCCTTCCACGCGGCGAAGTGGCGGAGGATGGCGTCCTCGGAGCCTGCGATGGTGCGGCGTTTGTCGCCGATGGCTTTGGGGAGCTTTTTCCAGAAGGAATCGCCGGAGGTATCGAAGAGCATGACATTGCCCTTCTGCTTTTTGGTTTTGTGGGTGGAGAGAATCCACAGGTAGGTCTGGATGCCGGTGTTGTAGAACATTTGCTCGGGCAGGGCGACGAGGGCGACGAGCCAATCCTTTTCGAGGATCCAGCGGCGGATTTCCGATTCGCCGGAGCCGGCCTCGCCGGTGAAGAGCGGGGAGCCATTGAAGACGATGCCGATGTAGCTGGGCGCGTCCTTGTTCACATGGTGGAGCATGTGCTGGAGAAACAAAAGTTGGCCGTCCGAGATGCGCGGCAGGCCCGCACCGAAGCGGGCGTAGTGGCCGAGCTTGGCTTCGGCAGTGACGGCGGCGCGGTCGGCTTCCCACTTGTAGCCGTAGGGTGGATTGGCGAATTGGAGATCGAAGGTGGCCTTGCCGAACTGGTCGCTGGCGAGGGTGGAGCCGAGTTTGATCGTATCCCGGTCCGGCTCGGTGGGATCAAGCAGGAGGAGGTCGGACTTGCAGACGGCCCAAGTGCGCGGGTTGATTTCCTGGCCGAAGATATGGATGCGCGACTGCGGTGCGAACTTGCGGATTTCCTCTCGGGCAATGGTGACGATGCCGCCGGTGCCGCATGCCGGATCCGCGACGGTGCGGGTGGCGGATGGGTTTGAAGTCAGCTCGGTATCCAGCAGGAGAACGAGCCGGACGAGCAGGCGGATGACGTCTTTGGGCGTGAAGTGCTCGCCGGGGTTCTGGTTGATGTCTTCGTTGAAGCGCCGGATGAGCTGCTCGAAGAGGGTTCCCATCTCGTGATTGTCGAGTCCGCCCGGGTTTGCCGCCGTCTTCGGTTCGAGGTTGATGCGGGATTTCTCGTTGAAGCGGGTGAGGACAAGGTAGAGGCGGCCGACTTCGTCGAGGATGCGGATGGCATCGTCGAAACGGAAGCGGTGGAAAATCTCGCGGACGTTTTCCGAGAAGCCGTTGATGTAGGATTTGAAGCGGCGGGCGACGTTGGCGTCGTCATTGAGGAGGCTGTCGAAGGTGCGAGCGCGTAATCGAGACGGCGCAGGACGGTGAGCGGCAGAATGATGTTTTGGTTTTCGCTCTTGGCGACGGCACCGTGGAGGTCTTGGGCGACTTC
>JAYTEI010000253.1:0-3228 GCA_043735445.1 Akkermansiaceae bacterium
CGTCCAAGCCTACCGCGCCCTCGGCGGGGGCTGGAAATGAGAGTGGAGATCTCGGGTTGAAGATTTCCAATCCACGGTCAATCATTCCGCCTCGCTCACCCACCAGCCTACAACATTTCCATCATGAACCTACCCATCCTCTACATCAAACGCGGTTGCGCGTGGTGCGACGAAGTCGTCGATTACCTCGAGAAACAGAAGATCGAAGTGCAAACGTTCAACGTCTCCGGCGACCGCGAAGCGATGCAGGAAATGGTGGCGCTCTCCGGCCAATCCAAAGCGCCCACACTCGACTGGCACGGCCAAGTCCTCGCCGATTTCGGGGTGGATGAGCTGGTCCCTTTTCTCAAAAAACACGGGAAGAGCTGAGCCATGATCGCCCGCACTTTGCCACTGCTGTGTTGCGCTCTAGTTCTAGCAGCCTGCGATAAGTCGAAGAAGTCTGCGCACGAGCTTGCGGATGAACCTAACAAACCGCGCGTCACCAAGTCGCACCGGTCCCCGCCGGAGGTGCCGCTGAAACCGCGGGACCAACTGCTGGCGGCGTTTAAGCAAGCGGAGGCGATGAGTGCGCCGGAAGAAAGGAACCTAGCACTCGCGGCGGCCATTTGGGACGCACTGGAGCTCGATCCCGAGCTGGCCCGGCAAGGACTGCAAAAACTAACTGCCGGAAGTGAGGAAAAGAACCGGCTGATCCAACATTTCGCGATGCGTCTAACCGAGCAAAACGTGGATGAAGCCGTGCAGTGGGCGACGGCGTTAGAAACTGAGGAGGAGAAGTCACAAGCATTTGGAAAAATCGCCTTGGTTCTATCAGCGACTGAGCCGGAGCAGGCTGCACATTTACTCTCGGACTCGGGAGTGGCCGGACGGGAATTCGATGTGGCAGTGGTGCAAGTCGTGCAACGCTGGGCCGCGCAAGCTCCGGCGGCCGCCGCTGCTTGGGTGATTCGTTTCGATGAGGGTGAGGCCCGCCGCGCCGGGCTAAAAGAGACCGTGGCGGTGTGGGCGAGGAGTGCTCCGCAGGCTGCTTTTTCATGGATCGCGGGAATTCAGGATGCCAAAATCCGCGAGGAGGCGGTGACGGGAATGCTCCAAAATATTTTAGACCAACCGGAAAGCGGCCAACAAGATTTGCTCAAGCTGGCCCCGCCGGAAATGCAGGCCGCTTTTGAAAAGCAGGCCGCTTTTGAAAAACTCAAGGCCGAGAGTGCCGGGAAATAGGCGGCGGTTAGTAGGATTACGGCAGGCGATCCAGTTCGCGGGCGACGACCATCAAGGTCTCGCGCACGCCGGGCGTGAATCCGCCCTCAGTCTGCACGGCCAGCATGACAGCTCCTTCGCGGATGAATTCGAGGGGCGCGGAGTCGGCGTGAAGTTTCAAGTCAGCGCCGCTGCCAAAGCCGAGATTGGGCAGCAACTGTTTGAGCGCCTCAAGGGTGGCCATGTCCTGAGGATTGACGCGGGCGACGTTGCGCAGCCCGGGAAGCGTGCGAGCGCGTTGAAGGATTTCGTCGGGATTCAGCTCGCGGTCCACCCCGAAGATGGCCCGCAATTCGAGCTGGCGGATGGAAAAAGAGTCGGAATGCGCTTCGTTCACGGCAACAGCCGGTAAAGGAACCGGGGCCAACGCAGGCGGTGATTGGATTTGTGCGAAAGCCGCGATCGTCCCTTGGGTGGCAGGCAAACTTCCGCGCTGGGGTTCGATGGAGAATGGAGAAGCACTCGCCTGCGGTGGGACTTCAAAGCCAAAACTTTCCGAAGCATCCGCAATCTGGAATGGCGACTCAGGCTTGCGCCGCTCCGGCAAGCGGGCAGGTCGGCCCGGTTCCACCGGCTGGAATTGACTGGCCTTGTCAACCACCGTGAATGGCGATTCCACCCACGCCACCGGCGGCCCGCACAAAACCTCAAACGGTGAATCGGGGCGGCTGGCTGGCTGATTTGGAAGACTCTCGAAGATTCCTCGATTCGTAATCATGGTGGATGCGGATTGGAATTCGTGAGCGAGGCAAGCGTCCCGCCTCGCTCTTTGAAGAGAAAAAACTTAATCAATCCGTAATGTCGAGCATCACCGTAATTTCCCGCTAACTTTCTGCAATACCTTCCAGCAAGCGCTTGAGGCGGTTTCTCATCGAAACCTTGGCCACCGCCGGCAGCCGATCCACGAACAGCACCCCGTTGAGGTGATCGATCTCATGCTGCAACGCCCGCGCGAGCAGTCCGTCGGTCTCGATCACCAGCACCGATCCATCGAGCTGAGGAAGCGTGGCTTTCACCATTTCCGGTCGCCGGACCTCCGCCCGGATGCCACGGATGCTCAGACAGCCTTCCATCCCGAACTCCTTGGCTTGGCCGAACGCGACCTCCGGATTGATGAAAACCAGCGGCATCAGCGACACCAGATCTGCGTCCTCGCCATTCACCTTGAGAAAGGAAACGCACTGGGGATCGTGCGAAACATCGACCACCGCCAGCCGCACATCCTCGCCGATCTGTGGCGCAGCAAGTCCCACGCCATTGGCATCCACCATCGTGTCTAACATGTCGGTCACCAGCTCGATGAGATAGTCGTCCACCTGGGTGACGGGACGGCAGCGTTGGCGGAGGACAGGGTGGCCGTATTGGACAATTTCGCGAATCATGGGAACTGCCGGAATCTCTAGCGGCTCGTTTCACAAACGTCAAACCCGGTAAACGGCTGACCGTGGCTAACGCATTTTATCCCCAAGCAGGCATCACCGCCAATGTGGATTTTCTGGTTCAGCCAACTCTGCCTCTAAACGAAATCCAAGTGTTGACAGAGCGCGCGGATCGCCGTAATCACTCGCCCCCGTGCCATGCGAATGGCGGAGTAGCCAAGTGGTAAGGCAATGGTTTGCAAAACCGTCATCCGGGGGTTCGATTCCCCCCTCCGCCTCCATCTAAGTCGTTCAAAATAAGCAAGTTCGAGAGATTTAAAGAAATATGCTCAGAGGTCCAAAACGCGCCAAAATGCGCCCGATTGCGCCCTAAACGGGCAATAAAAGGGCAATGAATTTAGTGGGTTTCCAGTCGGGTCGAAAAATGGCCGCTTTTCCGGTCGAGGATAGGGTCGTCTCGGTCGAGGTCGAGGTCGAGGTCGAGGTCGAGGTCGAGGTCGAGGCATCGGTTGCCTGGTCGGTTGCGGGGTCGGTCGCTGCTTGTGTGGATACCCTTTACAGAATTCTGGCAAGGGTCGAGGTCGGT
>JAYTEI010000254.1:0-7115 GCA_043735445.1 Akkermansiaceae bacterium
CGGCTTACTTAAAAAGTCATAAGCACCGGCACCGATCGCCCGCACCGCATTGTCTCGGTCGCTCTGGCCGGAGATGATGATGACCTTGGCCGAGCGATCTAGGGTCAGCAGCGCGGCCAGTGTGGCCATACCTTCGCTCGTGTCATTAGGACTCGGCGGCAATCCGAGATCCAGCAAAACCACCTGCGGGCCATGGGCGCGGAAGACCTCGATCGCTTCCTGGCGGTCACCGGCCAGCGCCACATGGTAGTCAGCGGCGACCGCCCATTTCATCTGGGTGCGGATTTCTTCGTCGTCGTCAATGATCAGAATCTTGGGTTTCATAAATTGGATTCGTTTGAAATTCCCGGACTCGCGGGAAGCAGCACCGTGAAACGAGTGCCCTGCCCTAGAGCACTGTCCACGCGGATGCTCCCCTGGTGAGCCTCGACGATTTTTTTACATTGAAACATCCCGATTCCCAACCCTTTGGTTTTCGTCGAGTGAAACGGCCGGAATAATTGATTTTTGATAAACTCGGCGCTCATTCCACCGCCTTCATCCGCCACCGTTAGAGCGAGTTTCCCGTTTTCCAGCCGCGTCGTCACACTGACGTTACCCTCACCCGCAATGGCTTCGCGGGCGTTGACCACTAGATTTGTCACGACGCTGTGCATCGCCTCCCGGTCGAGTTTCAGCTCAGGTACCACTGCCAGATCGCGTTCGATGAGGCTACCCACCTTCATCTCCCGATCCAGTTCATCGATCACCTCAGCACACAAAAGATCGAGCCGACAAGGGACCAAGCGGAGATGCAAGTCGTGACGCAGGCTGCTCAATTTCAGAATCATTTGATTGATCCTCTCCACCGTCCGGCCCACCGCCTTGACCGCATCTGCCCGTAACTCGGGGTCGTCGAAATGCACCGGTAGGTTCTGCAATGTTAGATTGAGACTGTTCGCGGCATTCTTAAGGTCATGCACAAAGAAGGTGGACAAGGTCTGAAACGCCTCAAGCTCTTTGGCCTGCAACACTTTTTCCGTGAGCGAGCTGCTTAACAAAGCGGCTGCCAATTGGTCGCCGATGCAGGCCAGTAGGTCGATTTCCTCGTGACTGTATGGCACGCCATTGACCCTGTCAGCCAAGATCACCAATCCGACGAGCCGCTCCGCAGTCACCAGTGGGATCACCAAACGATCCCCTCCGTGGTCAAACTTCGTCGGACAACTCTCGCGCAAAACACTCGCCCAAGCCTCTTTCCTCTTCTCCAAATTGAAAGGGCGAGCGAGCGCTTCGATTTCCGACATCCAGCCTAGGCTGAAATCTAACCACGCTTGATCGCGCCGTTTCTCCGTCGAACTCAACCAACTCAGCGCGGGCGGATCCGGGATAGTTTGCAAGACGGTCACCCCGAGCACATGGAAATTCTCGGAAATTACCTCTGCGGCATGAGTCCCAAGTTTGACGTCATCAAACACGCTTGAGGTCCGCCGCGTGAACTCCGTCCAGACCTTGCGGAAATCATGTTCAGCCCGGTGGAAATGGCGGCTAACAAAACGCTGCAAACTCGTCCTGAAACGGTCTGATAGCAGAAGGACGGTCAGTCCCACCAAGCCGATTAGCACCACCAGAGCTTGCGCCGGAAAGCTAGCAATCCCGCCTAACATCGCCACCACTTGGGCGAGCACGCCGACAATAAAAAAGTAGCCTCCTGCTAGAATGACTGTGAGCGACCCTTGTAAGACCGCACGCGAAGGATAGAGATCGATCGTCCGGAATCCCGAGCGGAGGTGACCGATCGCGATTAACCCACAACCCAGAATGACACTTAAAGTAGCAAGTCTGGCGAGCGCAGGATCATACGTGGAAAACAACAGTATCTGACTCAAGGTATAAATCTTCACCCCGAAGATCATCGCCATTCCCAGAAACATATACTTAATCCGCCAGCGGGTCATTCCCACCGATGCTCGGAAGGTTTTCTCCAAGTTGACGAGGACTCCCAACGTGAGAACCATCACTAAAATTAGCCAACCTTTACCCGCAGCCAGATAGTGAATGGATGCCCAATTTCCGCCGCCCGCCGACTCCAGCACGCGACCAGCAGCGCCCATGGTGACGGCTGCAGGCACCACCAAGGCAATCACAAGTATCCATTTCCACCCGCGCAGGAAATCCGCCCGATTGCCACGAGCGTAGGTCAAGCTGAAGCTTAGCCAAAAAAACGGCAACAGCGACTTCACCCACATCCCCCGCATTAGCCATTGCTCCACCGCGAGCGCAGATTGCGACTCAGCAGCCTTTTGATCCAGCAGGCGCTCCGCAGCCAGAAGGATCATCCCTGCGAAAAAACACCAACTCGCCAAACCCTTCGGGGTCAATAGCACTGCCGCCAGCCCGATCAGGAAACACAATCCACAAGCGATCCATGGCAGAATTTCCTGACTCATCTAACGAAGGTGTCTTTCATCATCATCTTCAATTAACGGCTTCCGGCTTGTGGCTTTGGATTTGGAGTTTCCAGCCTGATAGCAAAAGAGGCACAGCCGCTAGAGCGACCGTGCCTCATGGATGGTTCCAAGTTCGACACGGATACTACCAGTTACTCCGCTCGACATAGACCATGTCATAGGGACGCAGATAGAATGCTTCGCTTTCTTGGCCGCTCAAAGGTTTGCCTAAATTCAACACATAGCGCTTCTGCCTGCCGTGTTCGGTCCGGATCACATAAACAATCTTGGGGTTTGCCAATTTCGAAAACCCGCCGACTTCCATCACCGCCTCCAGCGCCGTGAGCGAGCGGTCAAGAGCAACCTTGCCTGGCGCACCTACCTCGCCCACCACATAAACAGCAGCAGCAGGCTTATCCAAACTTACAAAGACTGTCGGGTCATTCAGGTGAGGTTCATACATCGCGGTTAGAGATGCTTGCAGCGCACTGGCCGACCGACCCGCTACCATCACGTTACCCACCATCGGCAGTCCGATTTTACCATCTGCTTGGACCTTGAACGACTGATTGAACTCAGGCGCTCCGGGGAAACCCACCCGAATCGTATCACCCACGGATAACGTCCCACTCGGCGTCGCAGAGTAAATACTCGCGGGGATGTTATAATTGTTTGAACTGCACCCAACTGACAAGAGGAAGGCGGAGGCTAACAGTCCCCCCGCACCTGCCGTGCGCAGAATTCGCGCTTGGCCATTGGAATTTGCGAACGAACGGATAACGCGCACCAAGGCGCCCGAAGTTTTCAAGATCATGGTTTTCATAGACGGGTGCAAAGACATAGGTTTGAGAGTCGCAGTGACAAAAGTTTTAGGTGGAAATATCTATGAGTTGCAGTCGCCTTTCGGCGGAGTGTCGCCACTTTATGCCTGTGATGGCGGGCGAAGTCACTACCTTTCTTCGCGCCGGATCATCGGGATATCCCGCACCCACTTCCCGCTCACTTGGCTTCGCCGGTGATGCCCTTGCCCGCTGCCGAAGCCCCAGGTTTGCGGCCTCTCAGCCACCATGCCATCAGAAACAAGGGCACCAAAGAAACGGCGAAAAATACTGGCCCTCCCTTGCGATGAATCCAACTGTCGATCATTTCCGGCCCCATGTGGACGCACAGCCAGCCGATCACAAAAATCCTAACCGCATTGCGCAAGACTCCCAGTGGCAATACCACTGCCACCAATGCAATTCTGCGGGGCAACGTCGGCAAAAACAGATAGGCGGCAAGCACGCTGGTAATGAACAGCACCCAAGACGAGCGGATGCCACTGCACTCCTGCGCCACTTTAAGAACCACTCCCGGCAGTTCAAGAAACTGACCATTTCTGAAAATCGGGACACCACCTAACGAGAAAACGGCTTCTGCCAATTGGGCGGATGTCACCATCAGAAAATGCTCCAATTGCTCGACTGCTAGATCTGGCAACGGAATCATGAACAACAGAAATCCCATCGGAAACATCGCAGAACGCATCCACCGGCTACCTGCAAATAGAAAACCGATTCCCCACACAAAGGCCACAACCGTGAAGATTTTAATTGCCGTCAAATCAACCTCAGACCAAGCCGGAGTTGTAACAAGCGTCCACCCGAGAATCAAGCCCGCTAGAGATATCACGCCGATGCCTGCCACCGGTGACGGTCGCGAACCCCAAGCAAAATTCTGGCGGTCGGTAACAAGCAGATAGGCAGAAACCAATGGAATTAAAATCACATGGGAATGCAGGTCCGAATCCATGGCGATTCGGAACCAAACTTGAAACACTGGGATAAACCCCAAGCAGAGCAGCCCCAAAGCCGCGAAAGCCCAACCTAGGCGTTGCGCACCGATGCCTCGGAACGTCACGCAAGGCACCGCATCAGCACTTCTGCTAGGTTGTTGTTCGCTCATGGGAAAATTGAAGGTGTAATCAGGGATGCGAGTAGAAACAATACTGGGTGGACGTGGCTGGGAATTCTTGCGAGGATCGCACCTTCAGCAACGAACGACGCAGGACAATCCTGGGGTGGGGTCATGCTGCGATGAAATAGTAAAAATATGTGTGGAATTGTCGGTATCAGATATTTCAAGGGTCGCCACGCGGAGGAAGGACTGCTGCGCAAGATGGCAGCTCAGCTCAACCACCGAGGGCCGGATGGTGACGGCTTTCTCGTGTTAGGCAATGTCGGATTGGGGCACACGCGTCTTTCCATTATAGATCTGGCTGGCTCGCCCCAGCCGATGACCTCTGCTAACGGCCCATTTCACATCACCTTCAATGGTGAGATCTTTAACTATCAGGCCCTGCGCGCCGACCTCATTCGCGATGGAGTGACGCTACGCACCCACGGCGATACTGAGGTGCTGTTGGAAATTATGCGGAAGGAAGGGCTTCAGGGACTCGCCAAACTGAACGGCCAGTTCGCATTTGCCTGTTACGACGAAGCCAAGGAAACACTGATGGTGGCCCGCGACCGGTTAGGCATACTCCCCCTTTACTATCACGTCGGCCCTGATTTCGTAGCCTTTGCCAGTGAGATTAAGGCTCTTATCCCCGTGATCGGTCATCTAGAGATTGATGATGATGCCGTTGAAGAGTATTTAACCTATCGCTCCGTGCCACCTCCACGCACTTTATTCAGGGGGGTCCGCAAACTTGCACCGGGCACCGCTTTGCATATTGGAAAAGATGGCAATCTGCGCGAGGAAGTCTATTGGTCGCTCCCCGCCGGCAACAATGAAACTATACTAACGGGAGAAGCTGCGATCCGGGCGGTGGAAGAAAAACTGCAAGAGGCCGTAGCACTCCGGCTAGTCGCGGATGTTCCTGTCGGTGCCTATCTAAGTGGTGGCCTAGACAGCAGTCTGACGGTGGCTCTGATGAAGAAACTCCGCGAGGGCGGCGAAGTGCAAACATTTGCGGCCGGTTTCTCGGATCCTAGATTCGACGAACTACCTTATGCCCGCCAAGTCAGCGAGGCTGTCGGCACGGTGCATCACGAGGTGATGGTGGACTCCAATGACTTCATGGAACTCTGGGAAAAACTCAGTTGGCACCGCGACGGCCCGATGAGTGAACCCGCCGACATTGCCATTCATAAAATCGCGCGGCAGGCGCGCGCGGAGGTGAAAGTTCTTCTATCAGGTGAGGGCAGCGACGAGATCTTCGGCGGTTACCCGAAATATAGCTATGAACCGAAGCTTGCCCAGCTCGCCGCATTGCCGAGATTTCTGCGAGTGCCGATGTTCCGCATCGGTGAGCGCTTGCTGCCAGAATCCAAGAACCGTATGAGGCAGGCGGGTCGCGCCTTAGCCGCCCGCTCGCCCGCCGAGCGAATGCAAACTTGGTTCGGCCCATTCACTTGGTATGAACGGAAATCCCTCCGAGCCGGCTATGGCAAGTGCAATGAGCCAGGGCAGTGGGACCGCGCGCAAGGCGATCACTTACGCCGTATGCTCTATGTCGATTGCCACACTTGGCTGGCTGATAACCTGCTAGAGCGGGGTGATCGTATGTCCATGGCCGCAGGTATCGAGAACCGCCCGCCGTTCCTCGACCACGAATTAGTCGAGCTAGCATTCCGCGTGGATTCCGGGATGAAAATCAAGGGCAACAGCGGCAAATGGCTGCTTAAGGAAATTGCCAGGAAGTATCTACCTGAAAATATCGTGGACCGCAAGAAGGTCGGGTTCAAGGTGCCGCTCGACAACTGGTTCCGCGGAGGTTTGAAGGACTATGTCCACGACTTATTGTTGGGACCGGATTCCTTTACTAGCAGTTACTTCAATCGGAAGGTCGTGAAAAACCTGCTAGCCGATCATACCAACAGTCGTCGAAATGAGGAGCTGCGGTTATGGACACTGATGGGATTAGAGATATGGTATCGCGCGTTCTTCCGAAACACACGGGAGTGACATCCCAAGCTTAGTAGGGAGCGTTGCCCAAGTATTTCTCCCAGTCATTCGGCAACGGAGCCTTCTCAATATCGCTTTCTATTCGGCCTTCCCATGCAGGGTTGAAAGTG
The DNA here is from genome assembly GCA_043735445.1 of Akkermansiaceae bacterium. Lineage (GTDB taxonomy): Bacteria > Verrucomicrobiota > Verrucomicrobiia > Verrucomicrobiales > Akkermansiaceae > Luteolibacter. The sequence goes on from JAYTEI010000254.1 coordinate 6,488, forward strand.
GTGCTGGTGCCATAGACCATTAGCAAATCCTCGTTACCGATATTGCGAAGCGCGTGCGCCACCCCAGAAGGGATCACCACCGCAGCATTATCGGATCCTGGTCGGCTGTCCCCCGGGATGGTGAAGCGCATCACTCGCCGTGGCATTCCGGCGCGCTCATCCACCAACAGCATTTCGCAAATGCCTGTGAGGAAAAACATCACATCCCATTGTTCCTTATCATAATGCCGAAGTGAATAATCTTCCGGTGACTCTTGATACAATTTATTGAACCACGCCTCGGGTGCTATGCCTTCGGGAATGAATGGCGGATGAATATGAAAGCCCTTCGCGCTATCGCGATGCATGAGTGCAGATGCCCATTGCCGGGGAGTCAAACCGATCTTGCCTAACACCCCTTCGTGGGTGCGGGTCAGCTCGGCGAAATAGCCGCGGCCCTTTTGTTGAAACACCCGCCGTGGGAAAATTTCAACTCCGGGAATCCAACTTGAGTCGAGGCTGGCACGGCCCGCAATTGCTTCAGATGCGTTCACTCCCACGCTGGCCAGGCGGTCGGCGAGATCGCCCACAGCATAGTCGCGCGTCTCCAACAATTCGCCGGCCTCCGCTCTCAGGCCCGCCCATCTTT
>JAYTEI010000255.1:0-3218 GCA_043735445.1 Akkermansiaceae bacterium
GATAGAAATCCGCACCCAGTCGGGCAGTTTATAGCTGCTCATCGCGCGGACGATCACGCCTTGCTTGAGCATTTCCCGGAAAACCCGGTCGCCCTCGCCAGTCTTGATGAGCAGGAAATTCGCAAAGCTCGGCACGTATTCCAGCCCTCGCTCCGCCAGTGCCTTTTCATAAAACGCCATCCCTGCGCGGTTCACTGAGCGGGTCTTCTCGATGTGTTCAGTGTCGGCCAGCGCGGCCAGCGCACCGGCTTGGGCGATGGCATTCACATTGAAGGGCTGCCTGGCTTTTTGCAGCAAGGTGGCCACGCTTTTTGAGGCCAAGCCATAGCCGACCCGCAAGGCAGCCAAGCCGTGGATTTTTGAAAACGTCCGCAGCACGCAGACATTCCGACCTTCCCGCACATACTTGAGCGCGTCCGGCGGTGAGTCGGGGAATTCGAAATACGCCTCGTCGAAAACCACGATCACATGCTCTGGCACCCTTGCCATAAAGCGATCAATCGCTGCCTGATCCACCATCGTGCCGGTCGGGTTGTTAGGATTGGCGATGAACACCAACCGCGTCTTGTCCGTGATCGCATCCGCCATCGCGTCCAAGTCGTGAATGAAGCCAGGGTCCGGCACCTCCACGTATTTCGCGCCGAACAAGGTGGCCATCAGCTTATAAACCACGAACGCGTGTTCTGCGGCGATGAGTTCGGCGTCGCGGTTCAGAAACGTGTGGCAAAGCAGCTCAATGATCTCGTTAGAGCCATTTCCTAACACCACGTTGGCCAGCTCCATCCCGAACGAATCCGCGATGGCGCTGCGCAAGCGGTAGCCGCCGCCATCCGGATAGATGTGGGCTTCTTCAATCGCCTCGCGCATCGCGATTTTCGCCAACGGCGAAGGTCCGAGCGGGTTTTCGTTAGAAGCGACCTTGACGATTTGAGAAGGATCTAACCCAAGTTCGCGGGCGGTTTCATCAATCGGTTTTCCCGGTTCATAAGCCACGAGGTCGCATACAAACCGGTTCGCGTAGTGGTCAATCGTCATGGCGGGGGAGTGGTAGGAGAGTTGCCGGAAATGGTCAACGTTTCGCTGAGCAGCGTTTCAAAGCGCCCGAGCGCGTCCGTGTAAACATCGGCAAGCGTTAGATCCGGCTGCAGCGCGGAACCAGGGGTGGCCTTGCAAAAAATTTCCTGAAGCGCCTGCAAATCGTGGCCATCAGCCGCAGCGGCGAGCAGCGCCGCGCCCAAGGCGGCAGAGTTTAGCACGTCGAGCCGCTCGACGGGCGCTTGGAAAATGTCCGCAACGAGTTGGGCGATCCCGTCGTTCTTGGCGGCCCCGCCGGTGAGGCGGATGCGCTCGGTCTTCACGTCCATCCACTGCGAGTGCAGTCGCATGTTGAGGAATTGCCCTTCTAGCAGTGCGCGGACTTGCAGCGCCGGAGCGGTCGAGCCATCTAACACTGGCGCACTGAAGTCATGCCGTGGAGTGATTTCAGGGCCGAAAAATGGCAGCATCAAGTTTCTCCCAGCCGCCTCCCGAGTGGCTGCCAGCGCTTCCCGGTCAAACGCCGACCAATCCAGACCGAGCTGGTCTCGCAAGGCTTCCCGCGCGAGCGAGCCATTGCGGAAACAAATCAGCGACATGAAGCCGCCGGCAGGATTTCCGAAGACATGGCCGAAGCCGTTAGGGTCGGTCTTCGGTCCGGGCATCGCGGCGAAAAACGTGTCGCTGGTGCCCAGAGAAATCACCACCTTGCCGGGATTTGTCGCGCCCATCCCGACCAGCGAGGCCGGGTTGTCGCCGGTGAAAAGTGCGCTGCGGCAATTTTCTCCAACGCCGTATTTTTTCACGAAATAAGCCGAAACCGCGCCTTGCACCGTGGTGGCGGCAGCCGGCGGCAAAAGTCTGGCCCCGAGATCCGGGGCCGTCGCCGCTAACAATTCTGTATCCCAGCCCAACTTGGAAAGACTCATCAGGTTCATCCCAGCCCCATCGCCAAAGTCGATAGGCACAGACTTCCCGGCGATCACTGAAGCGATGAACGAACTCACCAAGTGAATGCGGCTGGTGCGCTCATAGCCGAGCGGATCGGTCTTAAAAAAGCGGCGGATTTGCGGACCCGTGAATCGCTCGATCGCGTTTGAGCCGCTGCGCCTGCAAACCTCCGCCGCACCGCCGAGTGCGGTGGTGATTTCCTCGCACTCCACTCCGGTGGAGGTGTCCATCCAGATCGGCGAAGTCGCACGCGTTAGAGCGGCGGAGAGTTGTGCTGACAAGCCTAACGATTCATCGAGTCCTGCAAGACGTTCGTCAAAAGTGGAGTCCAAATAGACCGAGCCATGTTGCTGGCCAGAACCCGCGATCATTTTTACCTGCGCCAGATCCGTGGCAGATGCCAGTCGCGAGAACAGCAGATCCAGCGCATCGAGCCACATCAGCGGATTCGCGTGAACCTCACCGCCAGTCCCGCCGGGAATGAAGCCGCTGGGTGAGCCATATTGGGGCAGGTCGCTTCCGAAATTAACGGACAATTGGCAGGCGATTTCCCCAGAGGCCGGATCGATCAGAACGGCGGTTAGGGATTGGGTTGAAGAATCAAGACCGAGGAACATCCACGGAGTTTTCCCGTCCTGATCAGGATTTCCAAGCCGCAATTGCAGTTGTTTACCACGCGCCTCCGCGACACGAAAAAGGGCGGTCGCTTTCGCAACCGCCCTTTAGATGATTTAAATGTAACGACTCGTGCCTGGCTTAGAAGCTGACGCTCAGCATCGAACCAGCGGTGAGCTCGTTTTCGGTGCTGTTCCAGATGGAGCCGGCTTCTTCGCCGAGGCCCAGTGAGAAGGCAACGAACGGTGAAAGCTTCGCGTGATCCGCAAAGCCCCAATCGAGCGACACCTTGCTAGTCAGAGCCGTGAACTCATCAACCTCAATGAGGTATCCGACGTTTGCTCCAAGGTTCAGGGTGAGGCACTGATTAAGCTCGAACGAACGGCTGAGGCCGAGTTCGGTGTAACCGTTGTTACTGCTGCCTTGGCTGGCTACGCCGCTGTTGTTGATGATGTCCCAGTAATAAGTGAGGGAGATCGTCGCGAAGCCGAGGTCACGGGAAAGTCCGAAGTAAACTTCCTGATTGTCCACACCGAGATGACCGGCGTTGAAGTAGTAGATGTAGCCCACGGAAGCCGTGAGGAATCCGAGATCCTTCGAGACTTCAGCATACAAAT
>JAYTEI010000256.1:0-7091 GCA_043735445.1 Akkermansiaceae bacterium
TCGGCGGCGGCGGTGAGTTCGAGCATGTGCTCGAGCGAAATCGGCGGGTGATCGGTGCCGGGTTCCTTGCCGACTAGACCGGGCCACATGGCGTTGTGAAGTTTCATGGTGATGAGGTTAAAGGTTATAGGTTAGAGGTTAGAGGTTAGAGGTTATAGGTTAGAGGTTTTTATAGGCACCCATCGCCGGAGCGTCGGGATTCACTTCGGGTCCGAAGTATCTTAGCGCTACGAGCGGCTCGGTTAGCGAGGTGTTCTTGAAGGTGACGCCTTGTTGCGCGGCGGACTCGGTGCAGAAGAATTCGTCATTGGAGAGTTCGTTAAAGCGAAGGAGCTTCGGGCAGTTGAGGCGGAGTTTGTTCGCTTGGCCTTCGCCTTGGACGACGATGAGCGAGTAGGCGCCGTTGTCTTTGATGGTGACTGTTTGACCCGGCTCGACGGTGATTTCCTTGGCGGTGAAATATTGGAAACCATCGACTTTGCCATAGACGATCCACTTATCATGATAGCCTTCGCCCTTCGATGCGGTGACGGGTTCAAGGTAATGGTTATCCTTGAAGTTAGGGTCCACGTTTTTCTCCCAATCTAGCTGATCGATGATGAAGTCGATGTCTTGATGTTTGTCTAATGGCATATCCTTGACGAGCAGCGACCATGGCACTTCGCGGCCTTCCACTAGGTTTTGATACATTCCAAAAACGTCGGAACCCCACTGCGGTTCGTAGGTGCAGAGTGAGCCGGGAGCGTGGAGGATGCAGGGATCGATCAACCAGCCGGTGCCAATTTTAAGGCGATAGGCTTTTGACAGATCGAGAATTCCGTTCTCGCCTTTGTTCCAGTTAGCGATGCATTTGCGGACTTGATCGCGGGTAGTGCCCGGCTCGAAACCCATGAAGGTGTAAGGGAAATTATTGCCGACATTGTTATGCTGCGGCGGGAAATAATAACTCTCCGGCTTGCCTTCTTGGCCGACCAGCGCGGCTTGCGCGGCGCTCTGATGCATGTGGTGGGGGATCGGTCCCATGTTATCAAAGAACTTCGAGTAAACTGGCCACTTGCCATATTTATCCCACATCGTTTTGCCGATGATCGCCGCACCGGACTCGGCGATAGCATCGCGCAGAGTGAAGCGCTCGTTGCCGACGATGACATAGGAAAGTCCCTCGTCATCGGCGCGGCCTTCGTTGGCCGTCATGGTGGTCGAGCCGAACCAACGCTCGTCGATGCCGCCGCGGTTCAGGCCATAGGCGTAGGTGTCGTCGGGATGAAGTTTGATCCGCAAGCCGGGTTGCAAAAACGAGCGGGGCACCCATGTCGGCGAAAGTCGGAGCAGTCCGCCGGTGTCATCAAGATGACCATCTATCAGGGCTTTGAGATTGGTGGAAGTGGTGGCCAAGTCGGAAGTGGTTAGTGGAATGCTCATAAGGAATCGGGGCAGATAGATACGGAAGTGATCGGATGAAATTGCAATGTTAGAAAGTCAACTGACAAACCGCCAATCCAGCGGGATGATGATTGGCTCACCGGATTCTCCAGTGATGGCCACCGCGTGCTCGCCAGCAGGAACGATGCTGTAAACGGCCCCGAAATCAGCGGGAACGATGGCGACTGCTTGGATATTTCGCAGCGTGACGGGCTGATCTTTGTGGAAATTTCGGGTCGTCGCGACGTCGTGTTTGCTCAGTAAATCTAGCCGCGACTTGTCGATGCCATCGCTGAAATGCGAGCACACGTCCTCAATCCCCAGCCGCCCGAGGTGGCGGCTGTTCCATGGCGGAGCGGTGCGGCCCCCGTTAGAAAACCACAACAGAGTTGCCGGGAAATCCGCCGGATTTTTCAGGGAAAGCCAGACATAGCCATCCAGCACTGCCGCTGACCAGGCGAACGGCTGATCGTCCGTGGCGGGCAGGTGCGCAAGCATCACCAGATCGTCATTTCCGGCGCGGCTTGGATAGTATGTTAGATCCGTGGTGCCACCGGCTGCGAGTCTAACTTCGCGAAGGTCCGTGAACACGGCCCCTTCCGCCAGCGCCTGAGTTTCTCCATCAGCGCGATTCGCGAACGGCCCGGGAAACACTGAGGCCCAGTGAAACGCACTTGTGGTGACGCGTCCGGCTCCTGAGAAATTTAAGATCGGATGATTGCCATAACTGAAATCTCCCTCAGCTCCGGAAATCTCATGCTGGTGGTAAATCGCATGATGTCCCTCACGTGTTGCGATTGTTTTCACCACCGCAGCACCCGTGTCGGTCGTCTCCATCCGCAATCGCAGCGAGCGGCTATCAGAATCTATCAGCGTCCACTCACCATTCGCCGTCTCGCCGTGCGGTGGGCCGTTCGTTTGTCCGCCGAAGGGGAAGCACAGGAAATCCCCGCGCAGGACCGCCAGCAGCGGCGGGATTTTTGGAAACTCCGCTGGCTCCCACGGCGCAAGCGCGTAGGGCGAAAGATCGCGACCCGTTAGGTGAAACACCACCGGCGCGAGGTGGCCACCGCGAGCGGTAATGTCGAAATCGAGTTCGGGTGTCGTTAGATGGAACGACGCTTCGCCGTGGACAAGAGGCATGACCGGCTCAGGCTTTGAGAAATCCACGGGCGGCTAGGTTGTTGAGGCGGCGGGCGATGTCGCCCAGTCCGTCGGCGGTGACCTCGGTGTAGCTGCGGCCGTCGCGGGTATCGACGCCGTGGCCGGGGTCCAGTTTGCGCACCAATTCAAGCGCCGGATCGGTGTGATCGAACACCTCGACAAACACATGCTTCAGCTCGCCAGTCTTGGCGGCGGCTGTTAGCAACGCACCGATCCAGCCGTCGTCGGTGGACAAGCAGCCGCGGGTGGTTTTCGCGGATGCATGAAACACCCCGAATTCCCCGGCTGCGGCGATCTGGGTGATGAGCGCTTTGTTTTCCGCGATGGATAGGCCGGAGTCGCCGCAATGCGCGGCATCGACGAGGAGCTTGAAAAACTTTTTGCCAAGCGCCTTGTTAGCCGCGCTGACGAAGGCCCAACCGCGGTCGATGTTAGTAAACGTCTTAAACTCGCCGGGCCGGAGAAACTCGATATGCCAGTTCTCAATGCACGATCCCTCGACGGCGGCTTCCTGATAGACGCGCAGATGGACCTTCACATTTTGGTGGATCGCTTCGTCGAATTCCTCGCCGATGCGTTCTTCATCCGCGCTCATCCACTCCTCAATAGAGGTCGAGGAAACGTGGCGGATGCCGTGGGCGATGGCCGCCTTGAGGCTCGTCACTAACTGCGCGACCACCGCATTTTCATCCGCCGGGTTCATCGGATTCGAGCCGCCGACCATGATGATGAAGTGGACTTCCAGGTCCATCGCTTTGAGGCCGTCGATCATTTCCGTGACCTCGCCAGGATCGGCGGAGGAGAAGAACGGGATTTGCACGATGTTCATTTTCACCGGGGAAATCTCGCCAAGTTTTTCCATTTCCGAGAGCACCCGCAGCACTCCGTCGGCATCGCGAGGGAATTTTCCGTGCTCATCGGGGACGATGCCGCCGACGAATTTAAAGTGCGTCGTGACGACGCCGAGTTGGACCTTGGGTTTGAGCACAATCTTCGCGGACATGGGCGCAGTAAAATGGCGTAAGTCCGGCGGGGGAAGTTCGAAGTTTGGCAAAAGCACTCTGGTGCCACAATGAGGGCATGAAAAAGGAGGGCGATCCGAAGATCGACCTCCTTAGGGGAGTGCCCGGACAATCAGGTCAGGGGCTTAGCCGTGAGGAATGTTCCAGACGCGGGGGAGGGTTTCAGGATCCTCGCCATGGATTCCGGGGCGGGATTTTTTGATGGAGTTTTCGGCGAGGAAGGCAGCCCATTCTTCGTCGTAGCTGTTGAACCAGGTCTTGCGTCTTGCGGGGGGACCGACGGTGGAGGCCTTGTGGAATTTCGGATTCATTTTGGCTGCGGGGGCGACCTTGAGGCGGGGGGCTACGGGTTGATCAGGGTTTGCGTTCATGGTGTTTACTTTGAATTCCTTTGATGGATTCATAGGTTGGACCATTTACACGAGCGGCTCGTGGATGACCAGAGATTTCCTGTGAAGATTTCTCCTTGATCGATATAGGTGATGTTTTGATAACGAGTCTATGGAACCCATCGCAGCGGCATTCTTCGAGCGGCATCCGGTGGTTTGTGCCCGCGAACTCATTGGTGCCCATTTCATCTGGCACGGCTGCGTGGCGCGGATTGTGGAGACTGAAGCCTATTCGGCCACCGACGATCCGGCGTGCCACACTTGGGGGCGGCCAAGTGCCCGCGCTTTTGTGGAAAAACAGCGGGCGGGAGATGCCTATGTCTATCTGAACTACGGCGTGCATTGGATGTTCAATGTGCTGATCAAAAGCGATGATGGATCGGGTTTCGTGCTGTTCCGGGCGGTCGAGCCGGGATCGGGAATCGAGCAGATGCGGGACAGGCGTGCGGGAGTGGCGGATCACTTGTTAGGTGCCGGGCCGGGGAAATTGACGCGCGCTCTCGCGATCAATGGTTCCGCCCACGGTGCCAGTTTTTTGAAAATGGGAGGCTGTGGAATTTTCCGGGGCGAGCCGGTGGAAACGGTGGCTGGTGGACGGATCGGGATTTCAAAAGCGCAGGAACTAGCTTGGCGTTTCGGGGATCCCGCGTCGCGTTCGTTGAGTCGGAAGTTTGCTACACCTTGAATAAGCCACCGCGTTTTCCGCCGAGGACGGCAGCTCCCATGATTGCCACGGATAGAAATACCATCGCCCACACGCCGAGCGCGGCGGCCAGTTCGGTGCCGTTGCCAAGCGTGCTGAGCAGGGTGTAAATGGCCTTGGTGATCGGGTAATGCTGCGCTTGTTGCGCGAGGATCAAACTATCACTCACCTCTAACATCGTGAAGGCGAACGCGAGGATTGCCCCCGCTGCTAGATTTGCGCCGATGAGCGGAATGGCCACCCGCCGGAGCGTGCGGAGTGGCGTGGCGCCGAGCGATTTCGCGGCTTCCTCCAACGCGGGATTGCTCTGCTGGAGTCCCGCCACCGCCGATCGAACGATATAAGGCAGCCTGCGGAAAGCATAGGCTATTACGATCAGAAAGAACGGACTGCCCCCCGCGCCGACGAGGAAATGGAAGGCTTTTCCCTCCTGTGAAAGCGCGAGGTAACCGAAGGCCATCACCAGCCCAGGCACCGCCAGCGGCAGCATCACCACCGCGTCTAACACGCCGCGAAATTTCAAGTCCGAGCGCACCACCACCCACGCGACTGATAGACCGATGACTAGCGCGACCATCGTGGCGCAACCGGCGTAGAGCAGGCTGTTTTGGATCGACGGCACGACCAGCCCGTTGCCGAGTGCTTCGATGTAATGACGCATCGTCAGCTCGTCGGGAATGACCGTGCCATACCAGCGGCCCGCAAAGGAAAGCAGCAGCACGCCCAAATGGGGAATAGCCGCTAACACAAACACGCCGAGGAAAAACAAGCTGCACGCTGCCGATTTCCAGCCGCCCAAGCGCAACGCCGACGAGCGGCCTTTCGGCCTCGGCGCAGTGCCTAGCGGCGAGCGCCCCATGACTAACTTCGACAACGCAAACACTGCGGCGGCGACGATGAGTAGCACGGCAGTTAGAGCATAGGGAATTGGATTTTTATCCAGACCTTTCAGCCCGTCGAAAATTTGCACCGGCGCGACTCGCGCATAGTCGAACACCAGCGGCACGCCGAGCTCCGTGAAAGCCCAGATGAAAACGATGGACGCGCCCGCAAACACGCCGGGCATCGCGAGCGGCAGGGTGATGCGGAAAAACCGCTTCCACGGCGGGCAGCCGAGGTTTTCCGCGGCTTGCTCCATCGCCGGATCCAGGTTCGCCAGCGCGGCGGCGATGTTCATGTAGAGAATCGGATAGAGGTGCAGCGCATTCATCAGCACGATCCCAAGGAAGCGCCCGTGAGCCAGCCAATCATACGGTAGCTCCGCGTCCATCAAGCCGGACTTGATGAGCAGCGCGTTGAATGCACCATTCACGCCTAACATTTGTTTAACTCCCACCGCGCCGACGAAGGGCGGCAGGATCATCGGCGCGAGGACCAGAATGCCCAATGCCGGCTTCCCGAAAAAGTCATAGCGATGGCCGATGAGCGCTAACGGCAACGCGATTGCCAAGGTCGCCAGCGTGCTCGCGATCCCCAGCGCGAACGCGTTCCACAGCCCCTCCCGATAGATTGGATTGCGGAAAATCGAGGCGAAGAAATCCAGCGTGAAAAAGTGCGAACCATCGGCCCGCGTGCCTTCGAATGCCTGCTTCACCACCATCCCGGCCGGATAGATGAAAAACACTGCGAACAGCACACTGACGAGGACCGAAATGATGATGGCGTGATTGCGTTTCATAACAGTTTGAGCCAGTTCGTCACGAAAATGGAGATGATGAACCTCACCCACAGCCAAACTGTGCAAGCCAACCCACTTCGTGAAGGAAAAAGTCCGATTGCCCGGCTCTCAATCAGGGCGTCCCACATGGCGGTCGCAATTGTCCGGCCTCACCGGCAGTTTGCAGATCGGACAACGGACTTGAAAACTGCCTTTCCACCGTCACCGCACCATCACATGGTACCGCGCCTGAAGCCTCGTATCTCAGAGGCCGTCTGAAGATTGCCACCCGGGTTCTATGCATCATCGCGGTGGCCATCTCTTCCGGGTGAGCCGCCATAAGGGGCATGGACGTCTCGTCCATGCGTGGGGACGAGACGTCCCCACCCCCTATTTTTCAGACAGCCTCTCAGCGCTCTCGCCATGTTCTGATGGCAATGGACCGAAGCACTTCTGCCAATGCCCGGTGAACATCGAACATCGAACGCCCAACATCGAACGAAGATGCGCCTCACGGACCGCCGGATTCATCCGGGCCTTCATTCATCCTCTTCCCTTCGATGTTCGATGTTCGATGTTCTCAATCTTCCGGTAGCCCAGCCCCGCAGCCGCCCGCGGCTGCCGGTCCTTCATCAGCGCAACGGTGTCCAACATTAGAGCGAAAAATCTCCTGCTGCGTGGCCTTGATGCGCACTAGATGGCCGCTGACGGAGCTTCCATTCACCGGATCTAAA
>JAYTEI010000257.1:0-7083 GCA_043735445.1 Akkermansiaceae bacterium
CACGGCTGCATCCGGATGCATGAAAATCTTTCCCCGAAATTCTTCCGTCTCGTCAAGATTGGCACGCCTGTTAGCATCGCCTATTCGCAACCCGAAGACGCGACCGTCGGCAATATCCCGCTGCCTCCGGACTCGGGTCCGCTGCCTGACTACGCTGGCTCGATGTACACCACCGACGGTTATTTCAACCAGCACAAGACTCCGAAATACGATTGATCCTGTAGTTCAGAATTGCACCACAAAAAGGCTCCGCAACACGCGGAGCCTTTTTCGTTTAGCTGATGATCAAGCGGATCGCCAAGGCAGTTAGAGTGATGGCGAATGCGGCGTCGATCCACCGCGCCGCTTTCTGATAGCGCGAGCGCAGTGGATTCCACTGCAGGAGGCAGGCCCACAGCGACCACAAGAGGGCGGCTTGGCCGACTACGATTCCCCAGATCGCGAATAGCCACCACTCCGGTCGCCCGCCTCGTAGGAATGGCGCACACACCGCTGCTAGAAAAATCGCGGCTTTCGGGTTGAGCAGATTGCAAAACAACCCGCGCAGAAATGGCCTGCGGGCGGAGGCGATCTCGGCGGATTCCAGCAGTGCGCCGTAATACCAGGAGACAAAAATTTCCTGCAACATCCGGTATGCCAGCCACAGCAAATACGCCGCCGCCAGCCAGCGCAGCAGCTCGCGCAGGACCGGCATCCGTTCGAAGGCCAGGGCCAGTCCACCCACTGCTAGAGTCGCATGGACAGTTAGCCCGCAGGCAATTCCTAGCGCCATTTCCACCCCCGTCCGTGCGCCGCTTTTTAGCGCGGTCCGGGTCAGCAAAATCATGTCCGGTCCGGGGCTGAACTGCCCCAACGCCATCACTCCGGAGAACGCCAGCAAATCTAACGAGCCGTTCATTCCCCGCGCTCCAGCTTCACCGCCACCACATAATCCAGCACCGCCTTTTCGTCCGCGCGCTCCAAGCCAGCGTGGCCTATCATTTTTGGCACCGCCTCCTGCCACTCGTCGATATCGAGATCCTGGGGCAGCTTGTAATGATGGCACTCGCCACAATGGAGCATGTAAACGACGTGGCCGCGTTGCAATTGGGCCAAGGGTTTGCCGCTCTTTTTCGCCATCGCCGGGCTTGGATTTGGCACCTCTTTGATTCCTCCCTCCGCTGGCTCGTCACCTGCTTGGAGGTCGCCCACGTCCGGTGCCTTGGCCATTCCGCCGCATGAAATCATCATCCCCGTGCCTAACAACGTCATCATCCCGATCCAGCCGATTCTCATGCCGCGACGCTAACCTCACTCCGCTGCCCCACTCAACCCCGGAAATCTACCTGCGCCCTGCCGGTGAACGATTTTGACAAATGCCCCGTCGTCCCTAACCTGCGCCCCGGCCCAACTGACGGCTTCATTTTTCCACCACGATCCGCTCATGAACACACTTCGCACCTTCACCACCGGCTCTGGAGCCCAAGGCAATTTCCACTCCCTCCCCGCCCTCGCCGAACAAGGTTTTCCGAATCTATCCAAACTCCCGGTTTCTATCCGGATCGTTCTCGAATCGCTCCTCCGCAACAACGACGGCCTCAAAGTTTCGGAAAAGGACATCACCAACCTCGCCAACTACAATGCCAAGGCTCCCGGCGATTATGAAATCCCCTTCGTCGTCGCCCGCATAGTCCTCCAAGATTTCACTGGCGTGCCGTTGTTAGTCGATCTCGCTGCGATGCGCTCCGCCGTCCACGGCATGGGCCTGGACGCAAAAATGATCGAGCCGTTAGTGCCCGTCGATCTCGTGGTGGATCACTCGGTGCAGGTCGATTACGCAGGCGGTCCTGACTCGTTAGAAAAGAACCTCGACCTCGAATTCCACCGCAACCGCGAGCGCTACGAGTTCCTCAAATGGGGCGAGCAAGCATTCGATACCTTCAAGGTCGTCCCGCCCGGCATCGGCATCGTCCATCAGGTGAATCTCGAATACCTCGCCAAATGCGTGCTCGAGAAAAACGGCGTTTTCTACCCAGACACCCTGGTCGGCACCGACTCCCACACCACCATGATCAACGGCCTCGGCGTCGTCGGCTGGGGCGTGGGCGGCATCGAGGCGGAGGCCGGGATGTTAGGCCAGCCGGTCACCTTTCTCGTCCCGGAAGTCGTCGGCGTCTATCTGACAGGCACCCTCAACACCGGCGTCACCGCCACCGACCTGGTCTTGTTAGTCACTGAGATTTTACGCAAAACCAAGGTCGTCGGAAAATTCGTCGAGTTTTATGGCCCCGGAGCCAAAGCGCTCAGTCTGCCGGACCGCGCAACCATCGCTAACATGGCTCCCGAATACGGCGCGACCATGGGCTTCTTCGGCATCGATGAAATCACCACCGGCTACCTCGCCGGCACCGGCCGCACTGCCGAACTCTGCACCACCGTTGAGAATTATTACAAGGCCCAAGGCCTCTGGGGCATCCCGACGGAGCGCGACGCGTTAGAGTTCAGCCAAGTCGTCGATCTCGATCTATCAGTCGTGAAACCTGGCGTCGCTGGACCTAAGCGACCGCAGGACCGCATCGACCTCGACAACCTCAAGGTCAAGTGGGGCGAGCTTCTAGCAGCGCCCATCGCCGACGGCGGCTTCGCCAAATCCGAGACCAAGACCGCCATCGTCACCGTCAACAGCAAAGACGGCGTGAAGGACAAAATCGGCCACGGCTCAGTGCTCATCGCCGCCATCACCAGTTGCTCGAACACTTCCAACCCGAGCGTCATGTTAGCCGCCGGATTGTTAGCGAAAAAGGCCAACGCCCTCGGTCTCAAGATTAACCCATCCGTCAAAACTTCGCTCGGACCCGGCTCCCGCGTCGTCACCGATTACCTCAACAAAACCGGCCTCCAAGCCGAGCTCGACACCCTCGGCTTTCAAACCGTCGGCTACGGCTGCACCACCTGCATCGGTAATTCCGGCCCGCTCGATCTCGGCATCGAGGACGTCGTGAAATCCGAGGACATCGTCGCCGCCTCCGTGCTATCAGGTAATAGAAACTTCGAAGCCCGCGTCCATCAGTCGATCAAGGCGAACTTCCTAATGTCGCCGCCGCTCGTCGTCGCCTTCGCCCTCGCCGGCACTGTCGATATTGACCTCACCACCGAGCCGTTAGGCAAGACTCCCAAGGGCGAGCCTGTCTTCCTCGCCGACATCTGGCCGACTGGCCAAGAAATCACCGACGCGATGAACGCCTCCCTCCGGCCCGACGTTTTCCAACGCCTCTACACCGGCTTCGCCGACCAAAACCCGAAGTGGAACGAGATTAAATCCTCCACCGGCAACGTCTATGAATGGGACCGCGAGTCCACTTACATCCAAGAGCCGCCGTTCTTCGACGGCTTCACTCCCGCCCCGCGCGACATCGTGGAAATCCACGGCGCACGTCCGTTAGGCATCTTCGGCGACTCCGTCACCACCGACCACATTTCGCCCGCCGGAGCCATCAAGATGGACAGCCCCGCCGGCCGTCACCTGGTGGAGAAGGGCGTCGGTTTCGCGGATTTCAACTCCTACGGCTCGCGCCGGGGCAATGACCGCATCATGACTCGCGGCACCTTCGCGAACGTCCGCATCAAGAACCTCATGGTCCCCGGCACCGAAGGCGGAGTTACGAAATATTTCCCGTCCGCATCGCCTCAAAAAGATCACCTCATGGCCGAGAGTCATGAACTCAAGAACGGCAGTGTTTCCGGCCAATCGCTCGCAAATGGAGACATCCCCACGCTCGCCATCTACGACGCCGCAGCCGTCTATCAGGAAGAATGCGTCCCCACCATCATCATCGGCGGCGAGGATTATGGCATGGGTTCCAGCCGCGACTGGGCCGCCAAAGGCACCACGCTGCTTGGTGTGAAAGCAGTCATCACCAAATCCTTCGAGCGCATCCACCGCTCTAACCTCGTCGGTATGGGCGTGCTTCCCTGCAACTTCGTCAACAAGGAAGACTACGATAAAATCAGCGGTCTCGGCGACGCCACCTTCGATCTAACCGGCATCGACAACGACCTCAAGCCCATGCAAATCGCCAACCTCCGCGTCCATCCCGCGAACGGAGCCGCCTTCGATGTCCCCGTCATTGTCCGCATCGATACCCCGGTGGAAAAAGACTACTACCGCGCCGGTGGCATCCTGCCCTACGTCCTCGCGCAGATCTTGGGCTAACGGACCGCGAGATTTATCTCGCCCGAATCACCCCAAGCGGAGTCTGTCCAAACAGGCTCCGCTCCGCTTCGTTTAGAAACTCCACCTTGCCCACCACCTCTCCCACCATCACTCTTCCCGCCGTGAGCCAACCCACCAAAGACCGCTCCGATTGGAAGATCAAACGCTTCGACAATTTCGAAGACATGCGCATCGATCACATCCGCGAATGGCAGGAGGCCGGCGAAACCATGAGACTCCAAGCCGCTTGGGAACTCGTCTTCGACTACTGGGTAGGAATGAAAGGCATGAACCCCGATGAACTCCGACTTCAAAGATCTGTTACAAGCTTTCAACGAATTTGAAGTCGAGTATCTGGTGGTCGGAGCTTACGCGGTGATCCGCTACACTCAGCCGCGATATACCAAGGATCTCGACGTTTGGACTGGCCCGTCTCCTGAAAACGCAAGGCGGGTGATGCGAGCCTTCAGTGCATTTGGCATTGGTCTTTTTGGCGGTGTCACCGCCGACGACTTTGCAATTCCGGGACTCATGTTTTCTGTCGGGGTTCCACCGGTGAGGATCGATTTCCTAACTTCTGTTCCTCCCCTCGACTTCGGAGGCTGCTGGTCTCGCCGGGAAACCCCCGAGAACGATTTGGGCTTTCCAGTCCATTATCTATCCAAACTCGATCTCATCACCGCGAAAACTTTCGCAAACCGGCCCCAAGATCTAGCTGACCTCGACGAACTCCGCCGCGCCGGGGTAACGCCTGCTGAAACATGAACCAATCCCGCCGCAAGTTCATCTATCTCGGCGTGCTTTGCGGCAGTGCCACTTTCGCAGGCCAGAGAATCTGGGCGGCACCGGAACCGACCACTTCCGCATTCTATCAGGCAGCGGCTGATCAGATTCGCCCTCTGTTTGAAACCAAGAAGCCAGCCCAAACTGGCGATTGGCTTGCGGATAAAATGGAACCCGGCCAAACCTTCGCGCAATACCTGACGACCGATCCTAACCGCCGCACTGCGACACGGACAAAGTTATACTTACAGCCGATCGGTGACTTCACCGAAATGGAGACTTTGATGGTGGGGAAACTGAAGGAGTTCATGCAACACTTCTTCGGGATGGAGGTGGTGACTTTAGAAAAGATCGGGTTGGAAAAAATCCCAAACTCTGCCCGGCGTGATGCTCCATCGTCGGGAAAGAAACAGATTCTAACGCCTCATCTTCTCGACAAGCTCTTGCTCCCGAGCCGTCCGAAAGATGCAGTTGCGGTTCTCGCCAAGAGTTAGGGCGCGGACACGCCGATGGTTTTCAGGTTTCTGTCGGTGAGCAGCCAAGTGAATCCCAGCTTGCGGGCCTGCGATTTTACCAAGCTCTTCCGCGCTGCCGTGGTGGCGTATTCGATGAGTAGAACCGGCTTGCGGGCGGCGGTGATTTTTTTCAAGAAACCAAGCACATAGTTGGTATCGGCCTTTGGTTGCAACTGGTTTCCGTTAGTCAACAAATCCTCGATTCCAATACCGCTAACGGTTACGAGAAAATCCGGCTGCGCGAGCAGTTGCGAGCCGTTCTGAGGAATGACCAAAGCGGAGGGATGATCCGTGCGGACATGGGCGGCAATGGTTTTTACCCAGTCCACCATGTCGCGCCGATAGGTTTTTCCCGTTTGAGGATTGATCCGGTTGTCGATGAATTGATTGCCGTCCTGCTCGAAGAATTCGAAGCCGTCCACGATGTCGAGATAGACGCCATCGAAGCCAGCGGCCATTGCTGAATCGACGACTGGAAGCATGATCTGCTGCCAGCCTTTGGCCCAATATTTAATTCTATAGTTGCCCGCCCAGTCTGGGTTCTCCGCAATTAACCAAGCGGGAGCGGCCGATGTTAGTTCGCCGTTTTTCAACCAACTATCCTTCCAGTAGGCGCGGTAATCCTCCGCCTCGCCGATGGATAGATAACAGAGAATCTTGCGGCCCGGTCGTGCGCTGCGGATCGCCTTGAGATCTGCGCGAGTCCACGGCGAGTCGCCGGAGAAATTCGCGTCGAGCACGATCCAATCCCGATCGGAAGCCGCCAAGCGCTGGATGGCGGACGCTTTGGTTTTGGCAAATGCATCCGCTTGCAGGACATAGGCGAACGACTGCGGCGCGGGCGGTGGAAGCGCTTGCGCAGATGCGAGATGAACCAGCCCTAGCAGAACAACTATGTGAAAAACCCCGGGCCGGATTATGTCTTCAAGTTTTTTCATTTGATAGCTTGTTTTCTATCACTTCGCTCGCTCACGAGGGAGAAACAGGTTATTAAGAATGGTTGGGGTGAGAACACAGCCGTGTCATTGATTACCACCGTTGGTCCCACCACTACTTGACGTAACTCGGAGGGACGAAACCCGCTGCTACATCTATCTTCACTTATCTTCCTCTTTAACTCCGTTAGCCGGTTCTTCGTCATCCTGCTCACCTTCGACGATGGGGATGGAAATGGGTGGTGAGACGGCTTCGATGGGCTGGGTGGTGGCGCTGACGGGCGGGCGGGCAATCATGCCGCCGGGCAGTTTTTGGACACCACCGTTAGACGCGCCCTGCGGCGCGGGCGGGGTGGCCTTGGCAATGAGTCCGGCGCGGTCCTTGAGCAATGGCTCGATGGTGGTTTTCGCGACTTCGAAGGTGACGCCGGCGAAGGCTTTTTCTTTGGCGAGCTTTTCGCTGAGCGTTTTGTGGCGCTCGGTAAAGGCGTTGTCTTTGGCTTTGGCGTCCTCGGGTTTTTCGCCGTCGACTTTCTTCCGCTCGTTCGGCAGCTCGGCAGCGACGTCCACGGTGACGAGGAAATTGTCGGTGGCTGCTGGTTCGACTGCGGGGCTAACAGGGGCTGCCGGTGCGGCGCTTGGCTTGGTCGGGGAAAAA
>JAYTEI010000258.1:0-7082 GCA_043735445.1 Akkermansiaceae bacterium
CATAACTTCTAACTCAATGTCTTCACCCAAACTTTTCGCCCCTGGTCCCGTCGATGTTTCGAAGGAAACTTTCGCCGCCATGTCGCAAACGATGATCGGCCATCGCGGCAAGGATTTCGAGGAACTCTATGCCTCGACCCAGCCCGGCCTTCAGGAAATCTTCGGCACCGCGCGTCCCGTTTTCCTCTCCACATCCTCCGCTTGGGGCGTGATGGAAGGTGCTCTCCGCAACCTTGCGAAGAAAAAAGTCCTCTGCCTGTGCTGCGGCGCGTTCTCCGACAAATGGTTAGACGTGGCGAAAAAATGCGGCTTCGAGGCGGACTCGGTGCAAGTCGGGTGGGGCGATGCCATCGCCCCTGAGGCCGTTAGAGCGAAGCTTGCCGAAGGCGGCTTCGACACCGTCACCTTCATCCATTCGGAAACTTCCACCGGCGTCCTCAACGACCTAACCGGCATTTGCAAAGTCGTGAAATCCTTCCCGGACACCATGCTTATCGTGGATTCCGTTTCCTCACTCTCCACCGTGCCGATGAACATGGACGGCAACCACATCGACGTCATGTTAGCCGGCGTTCAAAAGGCGCTCGCGCTGCCTCCCGGCCTCGCCGTGTTCGCCGTTTCCGAAGCCGGCATGGAGCGCGCCAAGGGCAACTCTAACCGCGGCTACTACTTCGACTTCATCGAGTTTGCCAAAAACGCCGCCGTCAACAACACACCTTCCACGCCCGCCATTTCCATCATCTACGGCCTGCAATACATCCTCGGTGAAATTGCCAAAGAAGGCTTCGCCACCCGCCAAGCCCGCCACGCGCAAACCAATGCCATGATCGCCGCTTGGGGGGCGAGACACGGCTTCGAGCTGTTCGCCCCCGAAGGCCGCCGCTCGTTCGCGCTCACCTGCTTCAAGACGCCCGAAGGCTTCGATCTATCCGGCTTCATCAAGAACCTCAAAACCAAGCACAACTTCCTGATCAACGGCGGTTACGGCAAAATCAAAGGCACCACCTTCCGCATCTCTAACATGGGCAACGAAACGGAAGCCACCATGCAAGAACTCATCGATGCAATGGACGACGTGCTCGGCGCGTGAAGTGATATAGGCATCATCTGGTCGAAAGCGTCTTCACATGCGGAGATGCAATTAGCTTCCGGTCACAGGTGACCACCGTTAGATGATGGGTTCTCGCGGTGGCGGCGATGAGTGGGCGGTGAAGTAGGCGATCTCGCGGCGCACGATTTCTTGGTGCGACTCATCAAGGTCTGGATTGGCTGCTAGCAAGCGGCTCGCTTGGTCAATGATGCCTTGGGCGTCGCTGCGTTTGAGTTCGGAGGCCCAGAGGGTTTGCTGGGCGGTGCCGACCTTGATTTCATCCACGATCTGTTCCAGCGTTTCAACGAAGCCCGCTTGTGGGGTGTAATTCCGCCGATTTTCGGAGATGGAGGCCACCTTATTTCATCGTTTGGCAATCGTCCCCCATTTGCCCTTGTGACCGATCCGCTGACAGCAATACTGGCGACGTCACCAACATCAGGGATGCCATTAGCGCCCCCGAAAAGCTTAAGTGGCTGTGAATTAATGATTTTTGTGGATTCGAGGGTTCGGTTCCCTCCTCCCCCTCCAGCTCCCCCTTGTGGGAGCGATGGATCTAACGCTCACTGGCAAATACAGACCCAGCGGATCATCCCAAGGGATTCGGTCAATTTCGGGTTATTGTCTTCGCCGCAGTGCAATTTCATGGTCTCTTTTGCGCAAGTTATTCGGAATAACCTTCACGAACATCGCTCTCATCCCCGCAATGAACCTCAAAGCCATCATCGCATTGCTCATGGGCCTGGTCATCCAGTTGTCCCAAGTGCAAGCGTGTCTGGCGGCGACTTCTGCAGGGTCTGCGGGTGCCAAGGCACATTCCAAGTGTTGCTGCGAGGGTCTCCAGTCTTGCCCGTGCGCAAGTGACCGCAGCCCGGATCAGAAGCCGACACCGCTGATACCTGCGACGGTTGACCTGAAATTGCTCATCTTAAAAACGACCGAGTCTAGCAGCCTCGACGCGCTTATTTCCATCCAACCGGCAGCCGTTGTTGCCACCGCCTCGCGTGCGGAAGCACGGAGTGCGTATGCGGGAGTGCCGCTGGCCGTGGCCTTCTGCCGCTTTGTCATCTGAGTCCGCGCCCAGACAGGCGTACTGTGCCCATTCATTTTCGCCGCAAGAGTTCGCGGCTGATAGAGGGCGCTTGGAAATTCCATCCAATGACTCACATGACTTATGAAATCTATCATTCACATTTTCACCAGCCTCCTCGTGGCCGGGAGCCTGCTGCAGGCGCAGGAAACTAAACTCGTTGACGAGACTTTCCTCTCCGCCGTGCGGACCGAGGCCACCCGCAATCATCCGGCAGCAAGCTCGGGAAAACTCCGTGCTGCCGCCGCTGGCCGTGACATTCGCGCAGTCCGGCTGTGGGACGATCCGATGGTAGGTCTCACTTTGATGGCGGCCCGCGACTCCATGCGCGCCGACGATGGAGATATTAGGCTGAGCTATGAGCAACCGCTGCCAAAGCCCGGACTCTATCAGGCCAATCTCGCAAAAGCGCAAGCGGTGCATCGTGCCGAGCTGGAAAACTCGCGCTCCTCATCGCTCGAAGTCGGCACCGCCGCCGCGAAGGACGCCATCGAACTGGCGCTGGTGGATGAGTCCATCGCCTTGCAAGCCGGCCAGCTCAAGTGGTTCGACTCCATGGCCGAGAACGCCCGCCAGATGGCTCGCAATCCCGATGCAAACAGCATCGACGCCCTGCGATTAGAAAGCGAACTCGCCCGTGAGAACCAAATTCTAGCTGCGGCCCGCCGCACCCGTGACAGCGTTTCACGGCGCCTCAATCTGCGGCTTGGTCGCCCGTTAGAATTGCCTTGGCCGGTGTTACGCCTCGCCACTCACTCGGCCCCTGTGCCGATCGCCAGCGCCGAAATCGCGCGCATTTCGCGGGTCAATCCCAAGGTGCGCTCGATGAGAGAAATGGCCGCCGCTGCCAGCGCGGAAACTCGAATCGCCGACCGCGAGCGCCTCCCACAGTTCGCCGTCGCAGTCGATGCCAATCTCTACTCCGGCGGCGACTTACGCAGCGTGGGCCTCGGCGTAAAAATGAGCCTGCCCTATTTCAACCGCGCCTCTAACGACGCCAAGATCGATGCTTCAAAATTCCGTGAAAAGGCCGCCGTGAGCGATACCGAGGCGACGCGCTTGGCAGTCGCATCAAGCGTGCTCACCGCCACCACCGACGCCGCCAATGCCGCCGCCCAAGCCCGCGCCTACTCGGGTGAAATCTACCAACGCGCCCTGCAAGCCACCCAAGCGGTCGAGGGCGCATGGATCAGTTCCAAGTCATCCCTCACGGATCTATTGGATTCTAACCGGATGTTATTTTCCATTCGTCTCGAACAACGCCGCTTCGTCGCCATGCAGCTCGCCGCGCTCGAAGATCTCAACCTGCTTGTCCCTAACCCTCGCTAACACCTCCATGAAAACATTCCTCACCGTTCTCATCACCGCCATTCTCGCCATCGCCGGGACTTGGCTATTCAAAGGCCGCGGCTCATCCAACCCCACCGCATCTGAAGCCGGCGAGCGCAAGCCGATCTTCTATCAGAGCGCCATGCACCCGTGGATCAAGAGCGACAAACCGGGTCGCTGCACGATCTGCGGCATGGAACTCACGCCCGTTTACGCGGGCGATAAAGGCTTCGACGCCACCGGCGGAGGCAGCACCGTGGCTCTCACCCAAACCCAAATCCAAGTCCTCCATGTGCAGACGGAAGAGGCGAAAGTGCAACCGCTCGTCCACACCCTGCAAGTCGCCGGCATGATCGACGACGACGCCCGCCGCCACCGCATCATCTCCGCTTACGTCGATGGCCGGGTGGATAAGTTATATATCAACTACATGGGAGCCGAAGTCGAAAAAGGCCAACCACTCGCAGACTATTATAGCCCAAACCTACTCCAAGCTGAACGCGAATACCGTCAACTCACCGGTGAACTAAAGATTAACACTGCGCTGCGCCTCCGCCAAATGGGACTCACACCCGACCAAATCGACGCCGTCGCTGGCAAGCCCGCAGACTCGCTCACTTCACAGATTCTATCACCTATTGGTGGCACCGTCGTCGGCCAAAATGTTTATGAAGGCCAATATGTCACCACCGGCGAGAAACTGTTTGAACTCGCCGATTTCTCGACCATGTGGTTCATGTTCCGCACTTACGAACAGGACTTGCCGTGGATCACGCTTGGCCAAACCGTCACGGTTAGCACACCCGCGCTTCCTGGGAAATCCTTCGAGGGAAAGATCACCTTTATTGATCCTAACTTCGACGAAGCCACTCGCTCCACCAAGGTGCGCGTCGAGTTGCCTAACCCCATGATCAACGGCCGTCGCGAGCTTTTGCACAAATTGTATGCTGACGGAACTGTGAAAGTGGACGCGCCACCCGTCCTAACGGTTCCACGCTCATCCATCATCCAGACGGGTCCCGAAGCCGTAGTATATCTCGACCAAGATGGCGGCGCATACGCCCAGACGCCGGTGAAAATGGGCCGGCGCGGCGACACACTCGTCGAAATACTATCCGGTCTGAAGGCCGGCGACAAAGTGGTCACCAATGGTAATTTGCTGATCGATGGCCAGGCGGAAATGAATCGCGCATTCATGTCGCCCAGCCCAGAGCCGCTCACCGTTGCCATGACGGAGGCGCTCACCGAACCACAACAAAAGGCCATCCGCGTATTTTCCGAAGTCGCCGATGCCATGGCAGAGGCTCTTGCCACCGATGATCTCGCCGCCTTCACCAAAGCCAGCGAACCCGCAATGATGCTAACAGGCGCACTCACGGAAGCACTCAAAGGATTGCCTAACATCGATGCGCTTGATGCAACTAAACATTTTCACGGCTTCGAAAATCTCCCCGCCGCCCGCGCTGCTTTCCACAAATTCAGTATCGCAGCCACCGCCGTTCTCGAACCGCTGCGCAAAACGAAAGGCTTCCCAGAACTCCAGATTTGGGAATGCCCGATGGTTGATCAAGCCATCCCGGAAGCGCCTAAGAAAGGCCGCTGGATCCAGACCCACGACCGCCCCGGCCACAACCCGTTTTTCGGCACCGAGATGCAGGACTGTGGAAAGGAAATTAAACCCTGATCTCAAACAATCCCTTGAGACCAATCCTCAACTTTCAAGCCATGCACTCTAGCAAATTCCTCAACATTCTCCGTGACCACCGTCAAGTCATGCACCAGCGCGATCGCCGCGATCTGCAAATCATAGGGGCCGATGATACAGCGTCTGCGCTCAAGATCGTGGCGAATCTCTCCATACTTATCCGCGCACCGGTCATCGAAGGGCAAAGATATAACTCGCGAGACGAGCGCTTGGACCTCCGACCTCCGCCGGATCACGTCTTGATATTTTTCAGCGCCATACATGAGTTCAGCCCTTACGACAGCGCAGGTGACCATATCGGCTCTATTGACCCGCGAGAACCGATCCAGCAGAAGGATGTTTCGATTCTTGAGAACCTCGATCCACACATTCGTATCGAGCAGATAGTGCATCACCAGACCCTCGCTGGTGGCATAGGAAGTTCCTCTGGTTCAGCGACATCCTCGTCCGCCCATGCTCCGATCAAATGCGCAATATCAGGAACACGAAGTTTAATCTCCTCCAGCGTGGGCAACACCTTATCGGTTTCCGCCACTGAAGACAAAGCCTCGCGCACTTGCATCTCTAGCTTCTCCGCCGCCTCCGGCTTCAATCGCGTCAGCATCTCTTCCAGTTCCATCACCACTGCACTCATGGCAAAGCCTTCTCACTTCCAGCTCACCCTTTCAAGCCACAAATTATGATTGAACGCATCATTGAATGGAGCCTGAAAAACCGGTTCCTCGTCGCCTGCGCCACCTTGTTGCTCGTCGCACTGGGAGTCCGCGCAGTCTATCTAACTCCTGTCGATGCCATCCCGGATCTCACGGAGAACCAGGTGCTCGTCTATGCAGACTGGGCCGGCCGCAGCCCACAGGAAGTCGAAGATCAGGTGACTTATCCCCTAACCACCGGCTTGCAGGGACTCTCTGGAGTTAAAGAAGTGCGCGCCACTTCTATGTTCGGGTTCTCGCTGAGCACCATCATTTTTGAGGATGGCGTAGATACCTATTTCGCGCGGACTCGGGTGCTAGAACGTTTAAACTTTTTGCAAAGCTCGATGCCGGATGGCGTGACTCCACAACTCGGCCCCGATGCCTCGGGCCTCGGTTGGGTTTATCAATACTATCTCGCCGTCGATCCCACCAAGGCAGAGAACGGAGGCTATGATTTAGCAAAGCTTCGCTCCGTCCAGGATTGGTATATCCGCTATCAGCTTGCCAGCGTGCAAGGCGTCGCAGAAGTCGCCAGCATTGGCGGCTTCGTGAAACAATATCAAATTGAACTCTCATCTACCAAGATGCGCGCCGCGAATGTCACCATGATGGAAGTGATGACCGCGGTCCAAAATGCAAACCTCAATGTCGGCGGCAAGACGGTGGAGGAAAACGGCGCGGAGTTCGTCCTGCGTGGCATCGGCCTCGTCACCAGTCCCGAGGATTTGGAACTCGTCACCATCAAAGCCATGGAAGGCACGCCGATCTATCTGAAAGACATCGCCACCGTCCAAATCGGCGGCGACTACCGCCGTGGTGCGCTTGATCTCAACGGCCACGAAGCCGTAGGCGGCACCGTGGTCATGCGCAGCGGCGAGAATGCCAAAGCTGTCATCGAACGAGTGAAGGAGAAGATTGCACAAATCGCTCCCAGCCTACCTCCCGGCATCACCATTCGATCATTCTATGATCGCAGCGAACTCATCGATCACACCATCGACACACTGAAGCATGCACTCTTCGAAGAAATCATCTTAGTGACCCTCGCCCATATCATCTTCCTCTGGCATTTCCGCAGCATCCTCATCGTCACTCTGCCTTTGCCGATCTCGATCTTGATCTCGTTTTTCATGATGAAGCAGTTCGGCATCACCAGCAATATCATGTCTCTAA
>JAYTEI010000259.1:0-7082 GCA_043735445.1 Akkermansiaceae bacterium
CGCGTCACCAATGTGACCCTTTCAGACTATCGGGATCGCGAATCCCGCTATCGCAACTCAAGCTACGGTTGGGCCAAACAGGTCCAGCAACGGCCCGCGACTTCCGGCAGACAGCAGCAAGATCGCCAGCAGCAGGGCATAAGTGGCAGGGAAACTTCCCAAGCTCCTAACTACCGTTCTGGTTCGGACTCCCGCTCGTCGAGTGGGTATTCCCGAGAAAGTCAGATGCGGGAAAGCTCGCGACCCGACGTTCGTAAATCAGGAAACGGACTTCCTTCCCGCTACAACTCTCCTGTGACTTCCTCTCAGCAACAGCAGGCCAGGCAAGGACAACGCACAGCCCAACCTAACAAAAACTATCGTCCCCCACCGCAGGGCAGGCCGCAACAAGCCGAGCGCCCGCAAAAGCAAAAGCAATCTGGGGAGGATAAAAAGGGCGACCGCCAATATCGCTAACCGATTCACGTCCGCTCGGACTCACTCGCCTCTCGCCGCTCTCTGTCGCGGCGGAGGCGTTTTAGCGTAATCCGCGGGCGCAACAGCCACTTGCCAAGCAGCCATCCTGCTAGGCCGCCGCCGAAATGGCAGGCATGGCCCAGTTGGAACCCGCTCCCCATTCCGTGACTGGCGAGCCAATTTCCCAGCGCGGAAATTCCGGGCAAGCCGAGTTGCGGATCTGCCAAGGCGAAGAGCAACTCAGTCGTTAGAATCCCCAGTCCGAGGCTTTTCCCCGAGAGCGGGATCGGCATCATCCGCGACTGCGGGGACAAGGTGGTCAGCAATAGCAGCAATGCCATGCACCCTCCTGATAGACCGACGAGCAGAGGGGCACCGGAGCCGCTGGGTGCCAAAATCAAATGGCCGATCCCGCCGCCGAGCACTCCCAATAGGGTGGCTCTGACCATGATGGCGTGCCCGGTCATGTGCTCGATTCTCGAGCCGACCAGCAGTAGGAAAAGCGAGTTCAAGCCGACGTGAAGCCACCCGCCGTGTAAAAATCCGTAAGTGAAAATCTGCCAGACTTTCCCCGCTAACACTTCCTGTCGGCACAGCCCGAACGTTTCAAACCACGCCCGCGCTGGCAGCAGATCTTGCCCGCCCATAGCCGTCACTAACAGTTGGATGCCCGCGACCAGCGCCACCCAGATCCAGCAGGCAGGCGAACTTCCGAGCTTGCGCAGATTCCGCGCGGCATTGGAAAATGGTCCACCGCTGGAATTCATGGGTGTTTTGAAATCCCCGTTCTAACGATCACTTCACCACCCGTGCACGCGGCTCGCGATGGAGCACGTCGCCACCGTCGGCGCTCGTCACAAAGGGTCCGCCTTCCAGCGGAGCCACGCCCGTGAACGCCACGTCCGGCATGTCCGTCGGCCGTCCGGCTAACGGGAAATCTTTGCGCAGTGGGAAATACGGATAGCCCTCCCACATCAGGATCCGCTTCAGGTTAGGATGACCGGTGAAGGGGATGCCCATCATGTCCCAGACCTCGCGTTCATGCCAATCCGCACCCACCCACAGATCGGTCACAGACGGCACCGACTCGTCCTCGCTCACCTTCGCCTTGATCCGCAGATGCTTGGAATCATCGAGCGTCGCGATTTCATAAACCATCTCGAATCGTGGATCGTCGCCGAAGTGGTCGAGGCTGGAAATATCCAGAATCATTTCGTAACCGAGGTCGTTTTTGCATTTTGCGAGCACCGCGTGCAGCGAGCCAAGCTCGACTCGAACGGTCTGCTCGCCGCGGAATTCAAGGGTTTCCCAAATCGTTTCTCCGAACGATTCGCGGAGCTTCGTGACATCGGCTGCTGCTGACATTTCTTAAATTCTGTTGAAAATTTAGGCGTTCTCTTCGAGGAAAGTCCGCTTCTGATCCATCGTGGATTCCTCGCCCTCGATCTTCGTTTGAAGCTTCATCAAGCCTTCGATCAATGCCTCGGGCCGCGGCGGGCAGCCGGAAATATAGACATCCACCGGGATCAACTTGTCGATCCCCTGAAGCACTGCGTAGCTGCGATACATCCCGCCGCTCGACGCGCAGGCACCCATCGCGATGCACCATTTCGGCTCCGGCATCTGGTCCCAGACCCGTTTCACTGCCAGTGCCATCTTGTAAGTCACCGTCCCGGAAACGATCAAAACGTCCGCCTGACGCGGCGAAAACCGCATCACCTCCATCCCGAAGCGGGAAATGTCGAAGCGGCTCGACGCCGTCGCCATCAGCTCGATCGCGCAACAAGCCAAGCCCATCGGCATCGGCCACAGCGAGTTTTTGCGCATCCAGTTAATGGCGGCATCCACGCGAGTGATGATCACGTTGCCCTCGATCTTCGAATCGTAAGCCGTGTGAAGGGTGCTGGGAGAAGGACTGACCATAGTGTTTTGCGGGTTGGCGGGAGATTGCCCTCGCGGCTCCATCCCCTCAAGCCGTTTGTGAAAATTTTCACAAACAGGCTCTGCTGCCGCCCGGAGTGCTGGCAGCTCTGCTCCAGCGCCGGCGCATGGAAGCTCTGCTCCATGCGGCGCGGAGCTCTTCGATGCGCCACGAAGCAGACCGGCTGCGGTTGGAATTTTTCAACCACAGATGAACAAGATGCACGCAGATAAGCGGAATGCGAAAGCGCCGGGATAAACCGGCTTCAAACAGAGAATAAGGGTGACTCAGAGATGGACACCCGCGACTGCTTGGTTAGTCTCTCGCGGACCTTTGGATCACTGCGCAAGCCGGCGCGGGACTTGCAGAGGGACTCCACCCACCGCCTTGGAAAATGTGGTCAGCCCAAACGATCAAAGAAGCACGCTTGCGGAACACGCTCAAAGACTCCGAGAGCGCACGGACGCAATTTGCCGCTTTTCAGGCGGTTTGCCCTCCTTCAAAGAGGGTCTCCAAGTCTTCCGTGACTCCTGTGACGACTTTGGATTCCGGCTCGATCCACTTATCGATCTATCTAAGGAACCCGACGCCCGCAGAGACGAGCATGAGGTCTGGTTTCTCCTCGGCAATGGCTGGCGTCGCTTTCAAGCAAACGGCAACACCGCGTGGCTTGATGAAACCCGCTCGCTGGTCGTCTCAGACACCCATCAGGGAAATTTAATCCAAACCGGGGACGGTGTGTTAGTGCCCATCGACTTCAGGATTCAAACGGTTAGCGGTGCGATGCTCGATGCGGTGCGCTCCTTCGTCGGCCCGACGTTGGGCGCATGATGACTTGGCAAAAGCCTATTTGAAAACCGATCTCCATGGAGCCATTATCTAACGAACCACTTGCTTTCCAGGAAATCTCCGCTGCCGTCGGCCTCGACCTTGCAGTGATCGGCGGCGGCGCTTCTGGTTTTTTCGCCGCCTTGCAGTTCGCGGAAATGGCCCCCGGCAAGCGCGTCGCTATCTTCGAGAAGAGTGCGCATTTCCTGCAAAAAGTCCGGGTCTCTGGCGGTGGTCGCTGCAATGTGACGCACGCTTGTTTCGATCCCCGTGAGCTGGCGAAAAACTATCCGCGCGGCTCGCGAGAGTTGCGGGCTGCATTTCACAAATGGCAGCCGTCGGACACGGTCGAGTGGTTCGCACGCTTCGGCGTCACCCTCAAAACCGAGCCGGACGGGCGGATGTTTCCCACCACGGATAGTTCCGACACGGTGATCCAATGTTTCCTAACACGCGCCCGCGATTGCAAAATCCCGTTGGTCCAAAAGCAGGCACTCATCGGGATCGATCGGCTAGAAGGCGGCGGTTTCGCCCTCCAGTTTGACAACCTAACCGAGCCTGTCAGGGCGCGCACCGTGTGCATCGCCACCGGTTCGCTGAAAGGTAGTCCGCTGCTAGAACGGTTGAAAAAGTTAGAGCAAACGGTCGTCCCGCTGGTTCCATCGTTGTTTGCTTTTAATGTGAGTGACCGCCGCATCACCGGCTTGGCCGGCGTTTCCCATCCTAAAGTCTCGATCATCCGTGCAGGATCTAACGCCGCGCAACTGGGACCCATCCTGATCACCCATCGCGGCTTCAGTGGGCCGGCTGTGCTGCGGCTTTCCGCGTGGGAAGCCCGCGATTTGGCCGCGGCGAATCATCATTTCCCTTTCGTCATCGACTGGTTGCCGGAGCTGGACATGGAGTCTCTGAAAGCGCGCTTCGCGGAAATCCGCCACCACCAAGGCGCGAAACTCGTGCGCAATACCCCCATTTCACCGGTCTCTCGCCGGCTGTGGGAGCGCATCGTCGGCTGCTGCGAAATCGACGATGCCACGACCTGGGGCCAGTTGTCGAAGGCTGCAAGTAAGCTGCTGCTAGATGGCTTGAAGTCCGCCCGCTTCGAGGCGGAAGGGAAGACGACTAACAAAGATGAATTCGTCACCGCCGGTGGCATCGGGCGACCGACCGTTGACTTCCGCACCATGGAAAGTCGCGTTACGGCCGGGCTTTATTTCGTCGGCGAGTGCCTCGACATCGACGGCATCACCGGCGGTTTCAACTTCCAAGCCGCCTGGACCACCGCCCACATAGCCGCCACCGCCATCGCAAATCGCTAACAGGAGTGCGGCACCCATCAGGCTAACAGCGGGGCCAAATCGAAGCGCATCAGCCTAAAAATGCAGATGGTAACCACTGATTGAACTGATTTTTAAGAGGTTGGAAAGGATTACCAGTTTACCTAAAAGGTGAGTCGAATTGCTGCTATTTCTTTCAGTGAAATCAGTCAAAATCAGCGCAATCAGTGGTAAATTTCGTAGTTAACACTTTTGTCACTTTCCTTTCTAGGATCAGCCATCACGGGAGGGGAATATCCCATAGCTTCAGCCACACCACTGCGGATAGTTTCGGCACTCTTTAAAAAATTTCAGCCGATCCACCTTATGAACGATTTTAAAGCATCTCAGGAACTGGGCGGTGGGGTGAGCCCCCCCCGCACCGCTACCGCTCGCAGAAAATCTCTGGCGACTCGCCTATCCCCTGAGAATGTTAGGTGCTGATTTACGGCGCAACGTGACGCTGTGGACGGAGTTGCTCCTGCGTGTGGCCGTGGGCGGCGAGCATCACCCGGGAATGTCCCGGCCCGTGAAGGCCGGAGTGAAGGATGAGGCCGCTTTCGAAATTTCATTGGCGACGATTCTGGGATGGGATTTCGACCGAGTGAGCGTCGGGCACGGCGATGTCATCGAGCGTGACGGAAAAACCAAACTGCGCACGGCCCTGGAGGCGGCGGGATTTTCAGTCGATTGACTCCCTCCTAAGATCGACCGCCGTCGCGGCTATTCAGTCTGGCCAAAGGTGGAGCTTTTGCTTGCACCTTACCCGTTTCACGCCTCAGCTAGCGCTGACCATGGTCTCGTCAAAAATGATTCTTCTCCTGCCATTGTTAGTGGCAGGCGCAGCAGCCCAAAATAGCCCGAAAGCCGCGCCGTTAGTGGCCGAGATATACGTCGTAAAGATTATACCATTTGCCCAGACGCTCTCGACAGTCGGCACCTTGCGGCCGAATGAATCAGTCACGCTGGTCTCAGAACTGTCGCGGCGTTTGGTGAAAATTCAGGTGAAGGAAGGCACGGATGTCGCGGCGGGTGATTTGTTATTTAAACTCGATGATAGCGACCTGCTCGCTGAACTCGGGGAAATCGATGCTCGCCTGAAACTCGCCGAGACTAACAAGAAGCGAGTGGAGAACCTGCTGCCGAGCAAGGCTGTCAGTTTGCAGGAATTCGACAGCTCCGCGGGGGAGTTAAACATCCTCCAAGCCCAGCGCGCGACCCAGTCCGTTCAGATTTCCAAGACTGAAATCCGTGCACCTTTCGCCGGTCGGGTGGGCATCCGCCAAGTGAGCGAAGGTGCCTTCGTTTCCCCGGCCACACCGCTCATCACGCTGCAAGACGTCTCGCGGATCAAGGTCGATTTCCCGCTGCCCGAGCGCTACTCGGGCGAGGTGAAAAACGGGCAGAAATTCACCTTCACCGTCGCGGGTAACGGCCAAGTCTTCGAGGGCGTGGTGACCGTGCTCGAGCCGCAGATCGATGCCGCCAGCCGCAGCCTGTTAGTGCGCGGCCTGTGCTCCGCGCCGCAGAGCCTGCTGCCCGGCGGCTTCGCCGAAGTGACTCTAACTCTCGATGGCCTAGCGAATGGCTTCATGGTCCCGAGCCAAGCCATCGTGCCCTCGCCGCGAGGGCAGGGGATTTACCTGATAGAAAACGGCAGGGCGAAATTGCAACCGGTGGAAATCGGCATCCGCACCGCCGAGCAAGTGCAGGTCCTGCGAGGCCTCAGCGAAGGTGACGTGGTAGCAACCACGAATCTGTTACGCATCCGTCCCGGCCTTGAGGTGGCCGCGGAGAAGAAATGAGGCCGTAGCAGATCGAAATGAAACAGAGGAGTTCACAATCAATCTTAAAAGTGGTGGATCGGTTCAACCAACTAGATGTCGGCGAACATGGCGGATCGGATCACTGTTCCGACGTGAGGGCGCTGGGATAAGGTCCCAGGAATCGAACGCCGTTATAATGGATCATGTGATCGGGCGCGTCTGCGATCCAGACTTCGGTTTCCCAAGCGATGGCGGTGTGGAATCGGGTGAAGGTTTTGCGGTCGGGAAATGCGGAGACGAATACGAGACCGGGACGGGCTTTGGCGAAAAGTTGAGTGAGTTCGTTCTTACGCTTTTGATCGACGGGGCCGTGCGAAGTGACGGCTTCGATGACGATGAGCCAGTCGCGTTCGATGTCGTGGATGAGAACGTCGGGGGCTTTGCCTCGGGCTGCGAGTTTGATCCCGAGTTCTGCCAGTGCGATCTCGTTGCTGAGCACTTCCTTGTCGGCGGCGTCTCCTAGCAGGAGGACGCGGGGTTTGCGGACGAAGCGTGGGGTGAACTCCTCGATGATGGAACGAATCAATGTATTCTGGCCGCCTGCGGAGAGTTCGATGGTCATGCCGTCAGGCAAGCGGACGATTTCACGCGGGAGATTGCGGTGACGGGCTTTGAGGTCGCCGGTAGCGGGATTGGTCAGGAATGCTTCGAGTTTCTTTTTGAAAGCGGTGGTTCCAAAGCTCGTGATGAGCTTCAATGCCGCCGGAGTGAGCTGATAGCACCACTTGGGGCTGT
>JAYTEI010000260.1:0-7081 GCA_043735445.1 Akkermansiaceae bacterium
AAGGTGGAAATTCTTTTCACACCTTGGTCTGGATCGTGGATTCCGTGCTCGTGCAAAACGACGTGGGCGGCAAGAAACAATGGTGGCTAGCCGATGCCGCCAACGGGGCACCAGTCGCTGGCTCGGTGATCGAATTCTTTGGCTACCGAACGGTGAGTTTCGAACGGAAAACTCCGCAAGAACGCAACAGCGAAATTCGCACTCAAGCCTTCAACCGCACCACCGATGTCGATGGCAAGACCTTGCTCAAACCCGGCGACTGGGATGATAACTATCAGTGGTTAGCAATCGCTCGCAAAGAGGGACGCTCGAGCGCTTTCTACGGGTTTCAGCCGCATTACATTGAGCAGCCCCAACTCGAAAACGGCAACCGCGACATCACTTATGCCATTTCGGATCGGCCACTGTATAAACCCGGCGACACTGTGCATTTAAAGTTCTATCTGCGCAATGTCGGCTACTTCGAGGTCGATGAATCGAAGTGGGCTAACAAATCTGGCACTCTCATTCTCACCAACGGTCGCGGCGAGGAAGTGATGAAAATACAATCGCTCAAGACCGACGCGCTTGGCGCTGTCGAGAGCGAAGTCACCATTCCCAAGGATGCAGTGCTTGGGATGTGGAATGCGACCTTTCAAATCGGCGATCAGATTTCCGCGACCGCTAGCTTGAGTGTGGAAGAATACCGCAAACCGGAATACGAAGTGAAAGTAGAGGCACCTGACGCGCCGGTGAAGTTAGGTGATAAATTCACCGTCACCGTTAAAGCTAACTATTTCCACGGCTCGCCGGTTAGAAATGCCAATGTTGAAATCATCGTGAAACGCAGTTCCATCAGCGAGCGGTGGTTTCCCGTCTGGCGCTGGGATTGGCTCTATGGCCCGGGCGCGTGGTGGAGCGGTAGCGAAGCGACATGGCATCCCGGTTGGAAAAACTGGGGCTGCCTCCCACCGAACCCACCATGGTGGCAAGGTGACCGCTGGACGCCTGACGAACTTGTGATGAAACGCAATGTGCCCATCAGTCCCGACGGCACCGCGAAGATCGAAATCGACACCGCGTCCGCCAAGGCGATCCATGGCGACATGGATGCGAAGTATCTCATTGAAGCCCGCGTGGTAGATGCCTCGCGGCGTGAAGAACGCGGCACTGGCTCTGTCATCGCCGCCCGCAAGCCGTTCGAAGTGATCGTCTGGACAGATCGCGGTTACGCTAGGGCCGGAGAGCAAATCGAAGCAACAGTTTCCGCCGCTACCATCGCCGGAAAACCGGTGGTGCGAGCGATAGGGAAGCTAGTCATTTATAAACTAACGGGCGGTGAAAATGGGCGAATTGATGAAAAGGAAGTTCAATCATTCCCGGTGGAGACTGACGCCCAAGGCGAGATTCATCAACGCTTCGCCGCGCCTGTCACTGGCCAGTATCGGCTCGCTGCTAGTTTAACATTCAAAGGCGTTGGTGCGGCGGAAGGTGCTACCATTCTCAACGTCCAAGGTCCGGGCCGCGCCGAACCCGGTGACTGGCATTTTGGGCCGCTCGAACTCGTTGCTGACAAACCGAGCCACGCACCGGGCGAGGTTCTTAAACTCCGCGTCAACAGTGACCAAACAAACGCCAATGTCTGGCTATTTCTCCACGTTGCGGGTAATGCCGGTCGTGAAGCCCGCCGCATTCAACTCGATGGCAAGAGCCAGGAAGTGGAGGTGCCACTCGATCTGCGAGATATGCCTAATATGTTTATCGAAGCGATCACGGTCCACGGCGCGAAGGTGCATTCGGCGGTGCGTCAGATCTTGCTGCCACCAGTTAGTAAACTCATTGATGTCACGCTGGAACCCGCGAAAAGCCGGGTGAAGCCACGCGAAACTTCGATGTTACGAGTGACCTTGCGCGACGCCCAAGGCAAGCCAGTCACTGGAACGGCGGTTCTAGCGGTTTATGACAAGTCGCTAGAAGCCATCACCGGTGGCTCGCACATCGGGTTGATCCATGAGAATTTCTGGACGTGGAAGAATAACTACTATCCGGGAAATGTTTTTGGTTATATCCCAGATTCGCCGGGGAATTTGCTGCGACCGAAAGCCGCCGGGATGCAATCACTCGGGCACTTTGGGGATGAAGGTCGCTATGTTGGTAAAGACACTGCGAGGGGGAGGTCAATGGATAGCGTAGAGGACGCCATGCCGATGGCGATGTCCGCCGCGATGCCACAGGAAAAGCAATCGACCGACGGTGAAGCGCCTCCCGCCGCCAATTCGATCCTAGTCCGCAAGGATTTCGCGGATCTGTTAAAATGGTCCGGCGCGATCCAAACGGATGCCGAGGGTCATGCTGAAATTCCACTTGAGTTTCCCGATAACTTGACGACCTGGAAAGCCCGCGTCTGGGTGTTAGGTAAAGGCACGCAGGTGGGCGAGGGCAGCGCGGAAATCATTACTTCCAAGGAATTGCTAGTCCGCTTGCAAGCACCGCGGTTTCTGGTGGAGCGTGACGAGTCAGTGTTGAGTGCGGTCGTTCAGAACGATCATAACCTGCCGAAGACAGTTAAGGTTTCTCTCGAACTCGAAGGGAATCATTTGCAAGTTATCGATGGAGCGTCGCAAACGTTAGAAATCGCAGCGAAGTCTGAAGCCCGCGTCGATTGGCGGGTGAAGGCGCTGCGTGAAGGCGAGGCGACTTTCCGCATGAGGGCCGATTCCGGCGATGATGGCGACGCCGTGGAGCGTAAGCTGCCGGTGCTGGTTCACGGCATGATCCGCCAAGACGCGTGGAGCCGCACGGTCGAGCCGGGTGCGGATTCCGCGAAGATTCAGATCGATGTCCCGACCCAACGGCGGCCTGATCAATCTAAACTAACCGTCCGCTTTTCCCCGACTATTGCGGGAGCGCTGGTGGATGCGATTCCCTATCTGGCGAGTTATCCCTACGGCTGCACTGAGCAAACGCTGAATCGTTTCGTGCCTGCCGTGATTGCGCAGAAGATGTTAAAGGATCTCAAGATCAACCTCGCCGAGGTGAAAGCGATACGCACCAACCTCAACCCGCAAGAGTTAGGTGACTCCGCAGAGCGTGCTGCGCAGTGGAAGCAGTGGCAGACGAACCCCGTGTTCGATGAAGTGGAGATGGAGAAGATGGTTGCGCAGGGGATTGATAAACTTATGTCCATGCAATGCTCCGATGGCGGCTGGGGCTGGTTTTCCGGTTATGGTGAGTATTCTTATCCACACACCACGGCGGTGGTGGTTCATGGGTTGTTAGTTGCGAAGCTAAACGGCGCGGAGATACCTGACCAAATGTTAAACTCCGGCGTCGCTTGGCTGATGGCGTATGAGCGCAAACAAACCGCCGCCCTGCAGCTCCATGTCGAACGCGAGGGCAAGAAGATCAATGACAGTAGCCGGTATGAGAAGTCGAAGTGCGACGCGGTGGATGCATTCATCCGGCTCGTCCTCGGTGAAGCGAAGCGCGACTCGGAGCCGATGCTTGCATTTCTCTATCGGGATCGCGTCGATCTGCCGCTGTATGCGAAGTGTTTATTAGCACTCGAACAACACCGCAAGGGCGACGAAGCAAGGCGCGACGAAGTGATGAAGATGATCTCCCAGTTCCTCAAGCGTGATCCAGAAAACCAAACCACCTATCTCGATCTTCAGAATACCAACTATTGGTGGAACTGGTATGGCAGTGAGGTAGAGACCCACGCGTGGTATCTTAACCTGCTTGCTGCGGTGAAGCCGCAGGATCCCGACACGCGCGGTCTGGTGAAGTATTTAGTAAACAACCGCAAGCACGCAACTTATTGGGAATCCACTCGTGACACGGCATTCGCGATTGAGGCAATCGCCAGTTATTTCAAAGCCAGCGGCGAGGATGCACCGGAGATGGAGGTGGATGTCGTGCTCGATGGGCAATCGTTGCGCAAGGTCTCCATTAGCCGGGAAAACTTATTCACCTTCGATGGCACGGTTACTCTATCAGGCGATGCCGTGACCACCGGCAAGCATGAGATAGAATTGAAGAAGTCCGGCAAAGGCACGCTTTACGCCAATGTCTATCTGGAGGTTTTCACGCTCGAAGATAAGCTCCGCGCCGCCGGGCTGGAGGTGAAAGTCACGCGACATTTATCCAAACTCATTGCTTTGGAAAAAGAGGCGGAAGTCCCCGATGCCACGGGACTCGTCACAAAGCAACAAGTCGAGCGCTTCCGCCGTGAGCCGCTAACGGATGGTGCCAAGCTCGCCTCGGGCGACCGCGTGGAAGTAGAACTCGTCCTCGATAGTAAGAATGACTATGAATACTTGGTTTTTTCGGATGCTAAAGCTGCCGGCTTCGAAGCACTCGACACACTCAGCGGCTACGTCGGCGGCAGTGGATTAAATGCTTACATGGAGCCGCGTGATCAGTCGGTGGATTTCTTCATCCGCGTCTTACCGCGCGGGACTCACACTCTCCGCTATCAGCTCCGCGCTGAGGCTCCCGGAATTTATAAAGCACTGCCCGCGACGGCGGAAGCAATGTATGCCCCCGAGCTGCGGGGGAACTCGGAGGATCTGAAGTTAGAGATAACAAATTGAGTTAAGGGATGACTTCCGGCTACCGATCTGCGAGTCATTCCTTGCCATGTCCTCAGCCTCATCCCACCCGAATGATCCCTTGCACGGCGTGACCCTAGAAACGGTCCTGCGCACGGTGGTGGATCGCCACGGCTGGGAGCGGATGGTGGATCAAATTCCGATTCGTTGTTTCATGTTCGATCCCACAATCAAGTCGAGTCTAACGTTTTTGCGGAAGACCCCATGGGCGCGGAAGAAGCTAGAGGACTGGTATGTTTATGATGCGATCCGCGATCGCTCGACCTCGTGAAATTCCGAATGTTCCATCTGCTTGCGGACTCTATCAGGACACACTGCTCAAGGAAGGCTACGCGCCGTGGCGCT
Source organism: Akkermansiaceae bacterium (assembly GCA_043735445.1). GTDB lineage: Bacteria > Verrucomicrobiota > Verrucomicrobiia > Verrucomicrobiales > Akkermansiaceae > Luteolibacter. The sequence continues at coordinate 4,938 of JAYTEI010000260.1, forward strand.
ACCGGGGAATGATGGAGAATCGCTAACCGGCCCTCACGCGCCGATGGGATGCCAGGTAGTCTTCGATTCCAGGTGATCGCGGATTTCGTAAAGTCCCTGGGCCTTTTCCGAATACCAATCGGTGGGGTTTTCCGCAGCGATCAGTTTGAGCCGCTTGACGCTGTCCGCCGCTCCGGTTTGTAGGGTCTTGCGGTCTTCCAAATTGGCGACAGCGGCAAGCCCGCGCAGATGTGCGTGGGTGGCGAAGGTCGGAATGAGTTCCTCCCGTCTGCCGGTTAGAAGATTGACGACACCGCCGGGCAGGTCGCTGGTGGCGAGCATTTCTCCCAGCAGGATCGACGGATAGGGTTGGGTGGAGGACGCCAGCGCGACCACCGTGTTGCCGCTGGTGATGGCGGGCAGGACAAGCGACAGCAGCCCTAACAACGGAGCCTCGTCGGGCGCGACGATGCCGATGATGCCCATCGGTTCCGTGACGGTGAAGTTGAAATGCGGTGATGCCACCGGATTCACGCTGCCGAGCAGCGCCTGGTATTTGTCGGTCCAACCGGCGTAATGGACGATCCGCTCGATGGCGGCCGTGACTTCGCGGTCGGCGTCCTTTGGGGAAATGCCGGGGAGCGCAATGGCTTGTGACATTTCAGCGGCGCGTGCCTCTAGCATTTCGGCGAGCCGATAGAGAATCTGGCCGCGGTTGTAGGCGCTGCGGACGGACCATCCGGGGCCGGCCTTGGCGGCGGCTTCCACGGCATTGCGCAGATCCTTGCGGGTGCACAGCGGGATGTTGGCGAAGAACGCGCCTGAAGCGTCATTCAGCGGATAGACCCGGCCGCTTTCGGAGCGGATGAAGCTGCCACCGACATAACATTTCGGGGTTTTGGTGATGGGAAGGCGGGGCATCGGGAATGTTTCAGCGCTTGAAGCGAACTTCGTATTCCCGGTGCAGATCCGCGTGACGGTCTTCCAATTCTCCGATGGCCAAGATTTCCAATTCCTCGCAGGGACTCACCGGTAGATCGAGAAATTCCTGCAAGGCCTGAATGCGTCCCACCCAGAGACCTTTTGAAATTCCTTGGGAGATTCCCTCCAACCGGCCTTCGGCTTTGAGTTGTTCTGCGACGGACATGGTATTCTTTTCGAGTTCGGGGTTGGGCGAGAGGGTATGGTAGATTTGTTTCGCGTCAAGGTTGCTGTCCGCGTGCAAAGCATAGAGCAGCATGAGGCCGAGGAGGTTTTCGGGAAGCTCCTTGGCGGGAAATCCGGCCAGCCATTGGAAAAAGCGCAGCACTTCCTTTTGACGGGCGAGTTTCATGAGTTGCAAGACCACGCGCAGCCGGGTGTCGCCCTCCCCGGTGGCGGGATCGAAGCGGGTCAGATCTAGCAACGCGTGGTGGAACTTCGGCAGGAAGGGCAGCAGATCGGCGGCGATTTCGTCAGGCAGCTCGAACAGATCCTCGAAGGCGGTGGAGATGTTCCATGCATCCGGACCTTGATGGAAAACCAGTGGCAGCACGGGTGGCAGCGGAAAGCCGTGGGACTTGTGATGTCGGGTGAAAATCTCCGTCATGTAGCCGAGCAGCCGCAGCGGCATGGCCGGGTCCGGGGTGCTTTGATGCTCGAATAGCAGATAGTGCAAGGTTTCCCGCTCGCCGATGCGGACGGAGAACAGCAGGTCCGAATGCACCTGATGGAGGCTGGACTTGACGAATGAGCCGGGCAGGACCGTGAGCGACGGCCAATGGATCCGGGCGACGATTTCCGGCGGCAGATGGCTCTTGAAAAATGCCGTGGCGTGCTCGGGCTGGGAGAAAATGGCTTTGAAAAAACCGTCGTTCGTGTGCGCGGCGGGGATGAGATCAGGTTCTTCTACAGGGCGGAGATTCGATCAACCCTCCGGCAGAGGCAAGGATCGTTTCCCCACCCCGGATTTGGGGGCAGGGCGGTTGCCCGGAAATCCTCCATGTCCGATGGTCATTGGCGATTTAAGAAAAAGCTAAACATCCGCCCCTGTTTTGGCAATTTCAGCCTACCATGGAAGCACTGATAACCCAACCCGCCCTCGTTGGCGACCACCTCGTCCTGCGCACCGCCACCGAAGAAGCCGAGATCGACCACCTCCGCCAGACCCTCGACCAGGGCCACTA
>JAYTEI010000261.1:0-7077 GCA_043735445.1 Akkermansiaceae bacterium
CAATCGACCTTCAAGGACTTCCACGACGCCATGAACCGGTTCAACCATCGCCTCGCCTTCGCCACCATCACCGCCCGCCGCAATTGAACCCGTGCAAAATTCCGCCGTGTGGCCACAAGTCTTCTAGGTTTTTCCGCGTGACCGGTGGCTGATACGCAGTCAGTTTCCTCCCGGACTCACTTTAAAAATCATGGGAAATTTCGCTGCTTTTGAAACGAAGATGACCGCCGCCGGGATGGGAGACGCCGCCATCCGCGCCTTTCGCCGGAACTACGAGGCGCTGCTGCGCAACGAAACCGGGCTGATCCCGGAGGAAACGATCAGCTCCGCCGAGGGGCTGACTTCGTTAGAAGCCATCGCCGCCGTGGGGACTGCTGACGTGGCGTTGCTGTCGCAAGCGGTGGTGATCAAGCTCAACGGCGGACTCGGCACGGGCATGGGTTTGCAAGGGCCGAAAAGTTTGCTCGCCGTGCGCGATGGCGTGAATTTCCTCGATCTGATGGTCCGCCAAATCCTCGACCTGCGGAAATCCAGCGGCGCAAATGTCCGACTGCTGTTGATGAATAGCTTCAGCACCAGCGGCGAGACTCTGGCGCACTTGGCAAACTATCGCACCGACGGACTGGCGGATGCGGCGGAAGTGGAGCTGATGCAGAACCAGATTCCGAAGATCGACGCAGCCACGTTAGAGCCAGTGGCGTGGCCTGCGGAGCCGGATCACGAATGGTGTCCACCGGGCCATGGCGATCTCTATCCGGCGCTGGTCGGTAGCGGTTGGCTGGACCGCTTGCTGGCGGAGGGCGTGAAATATGCCTTTGTTTCTAACTCCGATAACCTCGGCGCGATCCTCGATCCCATGATCCTAACTCATTTCGCGAACAGCGGTGCGCCCTTCTTGATGGAGGTCACGCGGCGCACCGCAGCGGATCGTAAGGGCGGCCATCTCGCCGTTAGAAAGTCAGACGGTCGGCTGCTGCTGCGCGAGGTGGCGCAATGCCCGGAAGCTGACGTGGAGTTTTTCCAAGACATCGACCGCCACCAGTATTTTAATACTAACAGCCTGTGGCTGCGGCTCGATTTGCTGAAAGAACAACTCGCCGCCGACGCCGGCGTGCTGCCGCTGCCGATGATCCGCAATAACAAAACTGTCGATCCGCGCGACAAGACATCGCCAGCGGTGGTGCAGTTAGAAATCGCGATGGGCGCGGCGATCGAGTGCTTCGAAGGCGCGACGGCGGTCGAGGTGCCGCGCAGCCGATTCGCCCCGGTCAAGACGACTGGTGACCTGCTTGCACTGCGGTCAGACGCCTACGAGGTGCTCGCCGACGGTCAAGTCCGGCTCGCCGCCGCCCGCGACGGCGTGCCACCTAACATTGTGCTAGCGGATGAGTACAAGCTTGTCGATCAGTTGGATCCGCTCGGCGTCCCGGGCTTGCTCCGCTGCCAAACGCTCAAAGTTTGCGGACCCATCCATTTCGCCGACGGCGTGGTGATCGAGGGAAATGTAGAAATTCACAATCACTCAACTGAGCGCAAAACCTTGCCGTCAGGAGTGTATAAAGACACCACGGTAGAACTCTGAGGTTTCACCGGACGAGCTAAATCAGAAGACGCGCGCGGCGGGATTGCCATAAACCCGGTCTCATCAGGCCGTGAATGTTCTCGCCCTAACGATTCTAGTCAGCAGTTGCCTAGCCGGGATCTTCATCTGTTGTTTCGCCGCTGAATATCGGCGCACCCGCAACAAGAGCTTGGAACGTGATTCATTACTTCCGCTCAACGATGCTCCTGAGCCAAGGGCAGATCGTCCCTGAAAGCTATCTTGCATGTCCACCACTAACACCAACGACCATCACTTACGACGACGGCAGCGTCCGCCGCTTCATGATCGCGTCATTGATCTGGGGCATTGTCGGAATGTTAGTCGGGGGTGCTTGCCGCTACCCAACTTTCTTGGTGGCAAATGAATGGCAAGTTCATGGAGGCGATTAGCTTCGGGTTATTCAAAGCGGAAGGGTTATCTTATATCACCTTTGGTCGCATTCGCCCGCTGCACACCAATGAGAAATCACTTTCAACTGCGGCTCTTCAATAAGCGGAACTAAGCAATGACCTTCACGGTCGCGTTAGACGGTGCTCCTGAGGGTTATACGATTACCGGCGTGGGCGACGGACTTATTTTAGAAGCACTCAAGGAAACCGCCCGACCGTTGGTGGTAGGTCTGGTGACCAGCGTCCATTGCGTCGGCATGTGTGGGCCGATTGGTTGTGGTTTGTCCGCGATGCCTGCGAGTGAATGCTGGCCGTGACCTCGTATCACGGCGCACGTCTAACTTCCTATGCAATCATCGGCGCAATCTGCGGCTCCCTTGGCAAACAACCGCTGCCGTGGATCTTTAACTCACCAGCGGTGATCCTGCCGTGGATCTTGGTGGCGGTGTTCCTAGTGTTTGCCTTCGGGTTGGAAAAGCGACTGCCACGACCGGCGGCGTTGCTGAAACACGCTGCCCGGCTGCGCTTCAAGACCGCGCGGCTACCCCCGGTGCGCAGTGGCTTGGCGCTTGGGTTTTTCACGCCGTTGCTGCCGTGCGGGCCGCTCTATCTGTTATTCGGCGCGGCGTTGCTGAGTGGTTCGGGCTGGCGTGGCGCCGAGTTTGCGTTGGCCTTCGGACTTGGGACGGTGCTGTTGTTGTGGCTTGCCCAGACGCAACTGCACCGGATGAAACGCAGAGTTTCACCGCTCGTCATGGTGCGGGTCCAGCGCGGGTTGGCTCTAACCGCAGCGTTGGTGATGATGTGGTGGTTGCAGGATACCTTGCCCGGATTCCGGCATGAGCCGGAGGCGCTGCCATCTTGTTGTCACGAAACTCCCACGCCCTAACACCCATGGCTGAATGCGCCCACTGCTGCAGCCCAACTGGCAGCGAAGCCCGCTTCTGCTGCAAGGGCTGTGAGTTCGGCTATGACCTCATCCACGACGAAGGTCTGGACCGCTATTACACACTCCGCCAAGATTCTCCCGTCAAGCCAGTGCGCAGTGTGCCGTTCGAGGCCCATGATTTCACTTGGCTGATAGAGAAGGCCCGCGAGATAGAGTCTGCGCCCGGAAAAACCGTGGAAGGGGACTTCTCGCTCGATGGCATTTCCTGGATCGGCTGCGTCTGGCTGGTGGAGAAAATTTTCCTGCGCCAGCCCGGTGCGCTGGAGGCGGCGGCGCATCCCGCGACCGGGCGGGTGCATCTGGGGTGGCAATCCGGGCGGACCGATCTGGCGGCGTTTGCGCAGGAGTTAGTCTCATTCGCCCATACGCTGGCGCCGCGCCGGAGTGGCAGTTCTGCTTCGGAAGGTGGCCAACTCGGTGCCCGCCTCGGGCTGTGCGGCGCGTTCATGTTGAATGCGATGGGCTTCACCCTGCCAAGCTATCTCGGGATGCCGCCGGACTTTGCATACTCGGGGCTGTTCCAACTGATCGGTCTTCTAACTGCCACGCTCTCGATGCTGGTGGGCGGCAGTTATTTCATCAATCGCGCCTGGCAAGCGGCGCGGATGAAGACTTTGCACGTCGATCTGCCGATCGCCCTCGGGTTGCTTGTCGCATTCAGTGGCTCGCTCGCTGGCTGGCTGGGCGCTGCAAATCGGCGGGCTGATCTATTTCGACTTCGTCTGCACCTTCGTTTTCCTGATGTTAGCGGGCCGTTATTTTCAGCTTTCGACGATGGAGGAAAACCGTCTGCGGCTGCAACGCCAGCGCCCGGTCCCGGAGACGATGCGCTCGCCGGATCGTTCCGAGCTGCTCGCACTCAGCGATCTAGCAGCGAGGGTGCGTTTCCAACTCGAGCCGGGCCAAGCGGTGCCGGTGGCTGCGGTGCTCGACAGCGCGGCGGCGGATTTCTCGCTCGAATGGATCAGTGGTGAGGCGGAGTCAAGCGTGTTTCTAGCAGGTCGCCCTTTGCCGGCAGGCGCGATCTATCTGGGGAAATCTCCGGTCATCCTCACCGCCTCGGAGACGTGGGCGGAGTCGCTGTTAGCGAGGCTCGTCGCCAGTGATCGACCGCCAGTGCGGGTGGCCGCGTTGGAGACGCTGCTCAAGTTCTATCTGCTCGCCGTGTTAGTCGCGGGAGTGGCCGCATTTGCGTGGTGGAGCACCTACCACAGCCTGGCAGATGCACTGCAAGTGATGATCTCGGTGTTCGTCGTTTCTTGCCCCTGCGCGCTCGGCGTTTCCTTGGCGATGGCTGATGAAATCGCAGGCTCGATGATGGAGAAAGCAGGCGTCTTCATCCGCCAGCCGCTGCTGTGGGCGCGACTCCGCCGGGTGGAAACGGTGATTTTCGACAAGACCGGCACGCTCACTCTCGAGCGACCGCGGCTCGTCAATCCCGAGGCTGTTAGCGTGCTGCCGGATGATGCCCGCTTGGCGCTCGCCCGTCTCACCAGCGGCTCGTTGCACCGGGTTTTCCGCCCGCTGCTAGAAGCGCTCGGCAGGGAAGGGCAGCGGCTGCTGCGTGAGCGCCCGGCAGTTGCCGTTGCAGACACCCCCGGTACGGGGCGTCATTATTTCGAGAACGGCGTCGAGTGGTCGCTGGGGAAACCCGGCTGGCAATCGGGCGATATTTTCCGCCACGATGCCGAGTTCTGCCGCAATGGCGAGCGAGTCAGCCACTTCATTTTCCGCGAGTCGCTGCGGGCGGATGCCATTGCCGCGCTCGCCAGCTTGAGGCAGCGAAATTTCTGGATCGTGATTCTATCAGGCGACCGTCCGGAAAAAGTGCTCGCGGCGGCAGCGGCGCTCGGAGTCTCGCCGACAGACAGCCACGCCTCGCTGCTACCGGCGCAGAAGGAGGAACTCGTCCGCCTGCTCGATCACGACGACACGCTCCATCTGGGAGATGGCGCGAACGATTCGCTGGCCTTCAATGCCGCCTGGACCACCGGCACGCCGGTGGTGGATCGCAGCCTGTTGGAGACCAAGGCGGACTTCTTTTTCATGGGCCAAAGCCTACGGTTTTTACCCGGTCTTCTAAGTCTCGCCAAGCGCCGCCAGCTCGTCGTCCGCATCGCCTTCGCCTTCACCTTCGCGCTTGGCTACAATCTAACGGCGGTGGGTATTTGTTTGCAGGGGCTTATGAGTCCGTTGTTAGCCGCAGTGTTGATGCCGCTGAACTCGGCGCTTTCCCTCGCGATCATCGCCGGCGGGCTGGCTGGTCGAAATCGGGTCAACGCAAAAGTTGATATCGCCTTCAAGCACTCCTACGATGGCGTCTCAGGTTCATGCCCCCTGATCTAGCCAATGACCCAAGCACCGACCGACTACGACCACGTTCTGTTTGAGAAACTCAGTCATTCCGAGTTGTTTGCCACCTATCAGGACGCCTTCCGCTCCGCCACCGGACTGCCACTGCGGCTGGTGGGAGCCAATGTCGAGGAATGGTGCATGGATGAAGGTGGGAAAAATCGCAGCCCGTTTTGCAAGGCGCTCAATCTCTGCCAAAACACCTGCGCCGCCTGCATCGAGACCAACCACCGGTTGATGGTGGAGGCCGCCGTCAATGGCCCGACCACTTGTCATTGTTTCGCCGGAATGGCCGCCACCGCAGTGCCGGTCCGCTCCGGCTCTCGGCTACTCGGATTCCTGAAAACCGGCCAAGTTTTCAACCAAGTCCCGACGCCCGCCTCGTTCCTGCAGGTTTCCAAAACACTGACTCGCCAAGGCCTTAGCAAGGAGGATGTGGCAAAACTTCGTGACGCCTATCAGCAGACTCGCAGCGTGGAGCCGCAACGCTATCAGAGCATGGTGACCCTGCTGGCCACCTTCGCCGCACAACTCGGTGAGCAGGCGGAAAAACTCATCGTCATCCACGCCGGCAGCGAACCCGCCGCCATCGCCAAGGCCCGTGATTTCATCGACCAAAATCTATCCGAGCCGCTGCCGCTCTCACTTGTCGCCCGCCATGCAGGTCTCAGTGAATCGCATTTTTGCCGGGTCTTCCGCGATGCCACTAGCCTAACGCTAACTGACTATATCAACCGTCGTCGCATCCAGTGGGCGAAGAAGGAGTTATTGAAATCTGAGACTCGCATTTCCGAGATCGCCTTCCTCATCGGCTATCAATCACTGTCCCAGTTCAACCGCAGTTTTTCGCGGGTTACAGGCCTTTCTCCCTCGCAATACCGCTCCGCAGAGCTGACCAGCTTGGCCTCGTAAGGAGATGGCTATTAGTGTGCTAAGGATATGACTTAGAATCGTTTAATTGATTAACCCACATGGTTTAATAACACATTTTGTTTATGTCAGCTCTTGCCAAGATTGATAGATGTGCATAAGTCCTCCGGCCACATGGCAAACATCGGTCCCTTCGCATTTCCCCCCTATGGTTTCGACGCGGTAATTTTTGATTGTGACGGCACGCTCGTTGACTCGATGCCTGCCCACTTCGAGGCCTGGTGCGAGGCGCTCGCGCTCTACGGCGCGGGCGGGATTTTCAAAGAAGACGTGTTCTTCGCGATGGGTGGCCGGCCGACGATGGACATCGTAGTCCAATTAAACGACGAGTACAATCTCAGACTCGATCCGGTCAAGGTGGCGATGGCGAAACGAGAAGCATTTCTCAAGCGCCTGCACACGGTCACCTTGATCGAAGAAGTGGCCGCATTCGCCGAAGCGCTGCGGGGGAAAATCCCGATGGCGATCGCGACTGGCGGCACACGGATGGTGATCGAGAAGACCCTGAAAATCGTCGGCATTTCCGATTGGTTTGACGAGGTGGTGACCGCCGACGACGTGACCGATGGCAAGCCCGCCCCAGATATTTTCCTGAGAGCGGCCAAGCTGCTCGGCGTGAGTCCCTCGAAGTGCCTCGCGCTGGAAGATGCGCCTGCCGGAATCCTCGCCGCCCAACGCGCCGGAATGCAGGTCATCGCGATTCCCTCGCCGCTGGTTTCGCTGGCGAGTTAGATATTCTTTGCCTGTTCCACCACTTGCTTCGCGATCTTGTCTAACACGCCATTGACGAAGCGCCGGGAGTCGGTGGTGCCGAAGCGTTTGGCGAGTTCGATGCACTCGTTCATCACCACTTT
>JAYTEI010000262.1:0-7027 GCA_043735445.1 Akkermansiaceae bacterium
ATGTTTCCCGGGGCAAAGCCGTCGAGGGATCCCGAGAGTGGGATCGTGAGGAGGCATCATGTGCATCCGGAATCCTATGCGACTGCGCTCCGCAAGGCGGTGGAGGAGGCGATGATCGACAAGCGGGCGACGAGCCATGCGCTGAGGCATTCGTTCGCGACGCATCTGCTAGAAGGCGGGACGGACTTGCGGACGATTCAGACTCTCCTAGGCCATGCGGATGTGAAGACGACTGAGATTTACACGCATGTGGCTAAAGGTATGGGAGCACTGGGGGTGAAGAGTCCGCTGGATAGGATGGCGGAAATGTCGGCCAGTGAAAAAGCTCGGACATGTCGGAGCAGTCCATGATCAACAAGCGGGCGACGGGCTATGGGCTTGGGCATTCAATTGCGACGCCGATGAAGAAGGTGAATGAAGAGTCCGGGCGGGACGCTCCAGCGACTTGCACTCAGTAGCGCGGCATTTCCGGCTCGATCATCTCCGCCCATGCCTCGATGCCACCTTTCATGGAAAATGCGTTTTCCACGCCGTTTGCCCGCAGGATCGAGGTTGCTCGCAGGGAGCGCATGCCGTGGTGGCAATAGACGACGAAGCCGCGTGCGGCGTCTGCTGTTAATCTCGGGCCAGCGCTCGGGAAGATGCCTAGCGGAAACCACTCATTGCCGGCGATCTGGCAGATGGTTAGTTCATCTGCTTCCCGGCAGTCGATCAAGCGTGGGCGCTGGTCACGGGGTAGATGGATCCATTTAGCGACGGCCTCGGGGGTGATTTCTAGAGTGGCGGTGGCAGCCGGGAGCGCGGGAATTTTCGTACTCACTCGATGACTACGGGTGTGCCGACTTGGACGTTTTCGAAGAAGTGCTCGGACATGTGGTGCGGCATGCGGATGCAGCCGTGGGAGGCTGCATAGCCGGGCAGATAGCCGGTGTGCATGCCGATGCCGCCGGTGACGCGCATGAAGTTCGGCATCGGCGCGTTATAGAAAATCTCGGTGGATTTCGGCTTGTCTGTGCGGATGTCCACGTTGTCGTTGGTGGTCATCCCGGTGGCCCGGTCTTTGAAGACGCCATAGACCGAGGAAACGTGGTTCTTGTCCTTTTCGCTAATTTTATAGGTGCCGGCGGGAGTGCCGTGGTCTTCGTTGCCGCTGGAGATCCTGGAAATGCCGACCAGGGTGCCGCCTTTGTAGAAAAACGCCTTCTGCTGGGTGCGGTTGATTTTGATCAGCGGGCTGCCCTGTGCGCCGTCGCCATCCCAGTAGGAAACGTCGTCCGGGATGGCGGGTGCGGGGTGTCCGGCACTGCCGGAGGTTTGTTGATGGACGCTGCCACCGATGCCAGAAAGGTAGTCCGAACGCCGTGGACCGGGGGGGCCGCAGGAGTTTAAGGCGATGACCGCCAGTCCGGCGAGCGGCAGATAGTTAAGGAAAGTTGATTTCATCTTGCGGCGGAGGCTGGACTCGGATGGGCCGCAGGTCAAGCCAACCGGGACTAACGGTGCGGTTGCAAAAATGTGTCCGGGCTGTCTCAGCCGGATTCTTTGCTTCCGGCTGAGACAGCGGGAACACAATCCACTGACTGCCCCCTATTGACTCCGCTCGAGGTGGACGGCGACGCACTCGGTGTTCGGCAGGATGTGCTTCTCGATGGTGATGGCGACGTGGGCGAGCGGGTGATTTCCTAGCAGGTGGCCGGCGATGTCGGTGGCGAGGGTTTCTATCAGGCGGCGCGGGCGGGCGGCGGCGAGGGTCTCGATTTCGAGCGAGATCTGATAGTAATCGACAGTGCGGGAGATTTCATCGGCGAGGCCGGCGAAGTTTTGCGCCGGGGTCAGCTTGACGGTGACTAACACTATTTGGGAAATGGCGCGTTCCTCAGCGGGCACGCCGATGAGGGTGCTGACGCGGAGGCGGCGGATCTCGATGGTGTCCATGGAAGGATTTGAGATTTCAGATTTGAAATTTCCCGGAGTCGATGACTTCGGTGAGGAGGATGCGGGTGGGCTGGTTGAGATCGAGGGCGAGGGCTTCTGCGAGGGAGAGCCAGCGGAATTCCTCAGCTTCGTCATTGAGGGTGACGGCGGTGGTGGTGGCGCGGGCGAGGTAATTAAGGAGCAGGAAATGCTCGGGGCGGATGAACTCGGGGGAGTCAATGCAGTCTTGGACGAGGACGAAGCGGATGTCGGCTAGAGAGAGGCTGGTTTCCTCGAGGATCTCGCGCTGGAGGGCGGCGGTGGAGGACTCGCCGCGCTCGATTTTCCCGCCGGGGATGCCCCAGCGGTCGCCCCATTTGTGGGTGCGGACCATGAGGACGCGGCCTGCGCCGTCGTGGATGAGGGCGCCGACGGTGGCGATGGGGCGTGAAATGCTGCGGCGGCGGTCTAGCAGAGTGCGCAACACGCCGAGGTCTGGGACCGTTAGATCTGGGCGGACGGCGGCGAGGATTTCCGCGTGGTTGTAGCCGGTGAGCACGGCGATGGAGGAAATGCCGCCGTGACGGGCGGTTTCCACGTCGTGGGTCATGTCGCCGATGAAGGCGGTCTCGGCGGGGGAGAGGTGGTGGGAGGCGAGGATGCGGTGGATGATTTCCCGCTTGTCGAGGACGCCGGAGTAGGTGGCTTCGAAGTGGTGGCGCAGGCGGAATGCATCCATCTGGCGCTCGAAGGCGAGGGTGTCCATGGAGGTGAGGACGAAGCAGCGGATGCCGAGGGCGCTGCACCATTCGAGCTTCTCGCGGGCGTGGGGGAGGACGGTGACGGGGGTGAGCGCAGCGTCGAAGGCGGGGCGGAAATGGGCTTCGAGTTCTGCCAACGGGATGTTAGGAAGCAGCTCGGCATAGAACTCGCGGTAGGGCAGCCGGAAGACGCGGCGGAAACTTTCGCGGTCGAGCGCGGCGATTTCATATTTCGCGAGCACGGCATTGGTCGCCTCAATGACCGGGCCGAGATCGTCCACCAAAGTGCCGGACCAGTCGAAGATGAGGTTGCGAAACATGGTGGAGAAAATGCTTTTACCCGATTTGAAACTTGATCGTCTTGACCCGGCCTTCGCCTAACTGCTCGCGGATGCGGGCGAGGAGCATGGGTTTCATTTGTTCGAGTTGGAAACGCAGCGCTGGCTGGGTGACGCAGAGGACCAGGTTACCGCCTTTCACGGAGATCGGCTCAGTGTGGCGGGCGATGAAATCTCCGGCGAGTTCCTTCCAAGTGGCGCGGACTTGGTCTTCGTTTAGGCCGTCCTCGGCACCGGCGGCGCGGAGGATGGCGGCGACGAAATTTTCCGCAAGGTGGATGCCGGCGTTGAGGTCGGCAGGCTCGTCGGCACCGCGCCATTCGCGGAGGATTTCCTCGCGGATCTTGCGGGTGCGCGGCGGCTTTTTCATGGCCGCATGAGTCCTAACTGTCGCCATCTTCGCCGATCGCTTCCACCGGGCAGCCTTCCATCGCCTCGCGGGATTGGGCGAGTTCCTCGGCATTTTCTGGCTGCTTGAAAACGTATGAGTAACCCTCGTCTTCCGCGCGGGTGAAATTGTTCGGTGCCGTCTCGCGGCAGAGGTCACAGTCGATGCACTGGCTGTCCACATAGAACTTGCCGGGCACGTTTTCCACATTCTTGTCTTCGCGGTCAGCCATGGTAAATAGAGGGAATTACAAGCCCTTCGATGCCTTTCCCGGCACGCGGATGCAACTGGAATTTTCCAGAACTTCGGATTCGGCATTCGCACTGGTCAAAGTCGGAGTCCGCGCTTTAAGTTTCCCCAAGCTGCGCACCATGACACCCATTCCTCCCGCATCCCCTGATGGATCCGCTCTCCCGCCACGGCATCGGCCGAATATGGGGAACCTCGCCAAGGACACGACCGAGCAGGACTTGTGGGCCTTTGACGACATCGACCCGATGGCCGAGGAAATCACCGCAAGCATGCCCAAATCCACCGAGCAAAAGATTCCTGATCCCCGCGAACCGGAGAAAATAAAGGTCCGCCAGCTCACGGACCAAGCTCCCTCGAAGGGCAGCTCCTATCAGGACAGCATCCGGGTGAACGTCGGGAAAAACGTGCCCAAAATCCAAGTTCCCACTACGTCTGGCCAGTCGAAACCCGGCAGTGAGTTCGACGATCTCGATCACTGGGACGAGCGGGACGCCGCCGCTCCGATTTTACAAACTCCGGCGGAAATCGAGATCCCTGCCGTCGTTCTCACACCGCCCGCGGCAGCGGCTAGTCCACCGCCGGTGGTCGATCCTCTGGACGAGTTTTCACCACCCGTCCGGGACCAGGCCACGGCGGTTCCACTGCGCCCGCGTTTGAACCTAACCAAGCTCGAACGGCTCGGGCTGGTGGCTCTGTGCGTGCTCTTGCTCGGCGGCGCAGCGATAGCTTTTCTCAACACCATCAGCCGCTTGCCGACCGACTCCGGACGCGTGAAAGCCAATGATTTCCCGATCCGTGGCCGCCATCTCACGATCAATTCCGCCGTCAGTTTCTGGCGTGCGCCCAAGGCTGCCGATACCGCCCGCCGCGGCACCCAGCTCGTGCCGGTGGTGGATCTAACGTCCAGCGGCGGGCCGGCGGCCATCCGGGTGTTTTTCCGCAACAGCGACGGTGATGTCATCGGCGACGCGGTGACCCGTTTTCTTCAGGCAGGGGCCAAATTGCAAGTCGCCGCCACTGCCGGTTTCGACGATGTGGGAATGCACGCCGCCTACCGCACGGGTGAGAGCAAAGCGTGGACCATCGAGGTGCTGGAGGCTGCTACCGAAAACGCCCCGGGGCCCACGTTTAGGAGACTCTTCGAAATGAATGTTTCCACTGACCGCCGCTGAATTTCACCCCTTATGTCGAATCAAGAAGTCACTCCACTGGTGCCGCGAGAAGGCTGGCACGTCATGCATTTGTTCTATCATGTCGATCACGCGCAATGGACGCTCTACAGCGACGAGGAAAAGCGCCAAGCCAAAACCCGGCTAACCGAATTGGTGCAGGAAATCCGCGCGACCCCGGACACCCACCTGTTAATTTTCTCGATCGCCACCCCCAAGGCGGACCTCGGGTTTATGTTACTCACTCCCGACTTGCAGGTGGCGAACATGTTCGAAAAACAGCTCAGTCTCTCGCTCGGCGCGGAAATTCTCAGTCCCACTTATTCCTACCTTTCGCAAACCGAGAGTTCCGAATACACCACCTCTCGCGAGCAATACGCGGCGGAAACTCTCGTCGCCGAAGAAGGTCTAACCGAAGGCACGCCCGAGTTCGAAGCCGGCCTCAAAGCCTTCGACGAGCGGATGGCTCACTATCTAAAACACCGCCTCTATCCGGTGCTGCCCGATTGGCCGGTGATTTGTTTCTATCCGATGTCAAAACGCCGGAATGGCGGCGACAACTGGTATGCGCTCGATTTCGAAGCTCGCAAAAAGTTGATGGCTGGCCACGCCAAAGTCGGTCGCACTTATTCCGGGCGGATTCTTCAGCTCATCACCGGCTCCACCGGTCTCGATGAATTCGAGTGGGGCGTCACCCTGCTTGCCAAGGACACCATCGAGATCAAGTCGATCGTCTATGAAATGCGCTTTGACGAAGTCACCGCCCGTTACGGCGAGTTCGGGGATTTCTACATCGGCATGCAGCTCCCGCTCGACGTGCTGTTCCGGCGGATTTGCCTGTAAAAAAGCCGCCGAGCAGGTGCGGTGGCACTGCCCGGCGGCTTGTGAATTGCGAAATGCTGCTTCAGTGAGTGGCGGCGTGCTGGATCTTATCGCCAGTTTTCTCCACGTCTTGGCCGAAGCCGCGGGCGGTGCTGCATGAGGTGGTGGCTCCTGCGACGAAAAGCAAGGCTGCTCCGGCTGCGAGCGCTAGGACGCGGACGGTCGAGTTCGAGTTCCGGCAGTTGGTTTTTGCAATGAGTATTGGATTCATGGTGGTGGCCGGGTCGCAGGTCTCACACCAGCTTTCTGAAAATTTACAAGCCACTCATTTTGAATCGTTTTCGTGGTTGGTCGGGGTGGTGGTTTGGAAGTAAACCGAATGCATGTTGCACGACGGGGCGGTGGATCGTAGTTTTTTGCACGGTGAGGTTGCCAAGCGGGTCGCGGCTACCCCAGCTAAAGGTCTGGCATTTAACCACTTGGCTAATCAAATCCGCGACGGCACGCCGAATGATAGAGAGAGCCACATTCTCACTTCGATAACCTGCATGGATATTCTCATTGTTGACGACGAAAAGTCGATTCGCCTGACCACCTCGATGGCCTTGGAGGCCGAGGGGCATTACGTCGAAACTGCGGAAGACGGCAGCTTGGCGATGCGCCGGATCAAGGAGGAGAACTTCGATCTGATTTTCCTAGATCTGCGGCTGGGCGACGAGGACGGGCTGGAAATCCTGCAAAAAATCTTGGTGCTGAAACCGCAGCAGTTGGTGACGATTTTCACCGCCCATGCGTCGATTTCGACGGCGGTGAAGGCGACTCAGCTCGGCGCGTTTGACTACTTGGAAAAGCCGTTCGCGCCCGACCAGTTGCGGACGATTCTGATCAAGGCGCAAAAGGCGCTGAAGACCCAAGTGGAGGTGGTGAAACTCAAGGAAACCGTGCAGGAGCTGAAAAGCGAGGTGCGCCATTCCTCGCCGCCGCTGCGGTTTTCCTCGGAGGACGCGAAGACTCGCGAGGAATTCGACATCCTATTCCGCGCGGCCGCTACAAATGCGTCGATCCTCATCCTCGGCGAGAGCGGCACCGGCAAAAGCGTGATCGCCCGCGAGATCCACGACCGCAGCCATTTGCGGGACAAGCCATTTGTGACGGTGAGCTGCCCAAGTTTATCGAAGGAACTGCTGGAAAGCGCGTTGTTCGGCCATGTGAAAGGCTCGTTCACCGGGGCCATCAAAGACACTTGGGGAAAAATCCACGCGGCGGACGGCGGGACTTTGTTTCTCGACGAGATCGGTGAACTGCCGATGGAAATCCAACCCAAGCTGCTGCGCCTGCTGCAAGAACGCGAATACGAGCGGCTCGGCGAAAACAAGGTGCGAG
>JAYTEI010000263.1:0-7026 GCA_043735445.1 Akkermansiaceae bacterium
GGGAGTCGCACAACGGCGAGCGATGGGGAAGCTCCAGTGGCATTCGGCGGTGCGTGCTTCTCGCTTGGGAAACGCGGTTTGTCCAGACCTGGCCTCCTACCGGATGTAAGTGGAACCGGGGCTCCCCAAGGAGCGGCGGAATCCGATCCGCCGAGCCAATGGTGAGTCGATGTGGGTGGGCGGATGCGCTTTTCCAGCAAACTCATCCCACCTCGGACTTGAAATCTGCCGCGCTGCCCGTCAAAGGACGGCGCGTGAACCAAGCTTTCATCCTCGGTGCCGGACTCGGCAATCGTTTGCGCCCGCTAACGGATCGCCTGCCCAAGCCGCTGGTGCCGTTGTTTCATCGCCCGCTGGTGGAGTGGGCGATGGCGGCTTGCGAGCAGGCCGGGATCACACGTTTCGCGATCAACACCCACCATCTACCGACCGCGTGGAACGATTTCGGCGCGGGACGTGGGGTGACTTTATTTCACGAACCCATCCTGCTAGAGACTGGCGGCGGCTTGAAAAACATCGCGGCGTGGATGGGCGGCGATTCGTTGTTAGTCCACAACGGCGATATTTTTTCGACGCTGCCGTTGGAGAAACTCATCGCCGCGCACGAGGCGTCCGGCTTGCCGGTGACGCTGGCGGTGCGCTCTGAGGGGCCGGCCCAGCACATCGCGCTCGATCCTTCCGGCACCCGCGTGACGGACATCCACAAGCTGCTAGGCCGGGTCGCGGGCACCCATTTGTTCACCGGGATTTACTGCGTGAGTCCCGCATTTCTTGAGATGATTCCAGTGGCTGAAAAAATCTCAGTGATCCCGGCATTCCTTGAGTTGGCGAAAACCGGCCAGCTCGGGGCCATCGTCCTTGATGAAGGCGTCTGGCTCGACCTCGGCGACCGCGAATCTTACCTCCAAGCGCATCGCGAGCTGGACCTCGGAGCGCCGATCCACCTGCAAGCGAGCGTCGCGGCGGGCGCAGTCGTTAAGCGATCGGTGGTCGGTCCCGGTGCAGTGATCGAGGCCGGGGCGGTGGTCCGCGACTCGGTGATCTGGCCGGGCGGGCGGGTGGGCGGCGATGCCGTGTTAGACCGTTGCATCGTTTTTTCCACCGCCCCTGCGAGCGGCTGTCATCAAGACCGCGACCTCTGACCGGGCGAACCGTTAGCCAAGAAAGGAAAATGACAAAGGTGTTAACTCCGAAATTTACCACTGATTGCGCTGATTCAGGAAGATTGGCCACTCCCGCTTTGTGTAACGAGGCCGAAGCGAGTTCAATTGCGTTACGGCTCGCAGGTTCGCCGCACCGGGCTTCACCTTGGGGATTGCTCCCTTCGGTGCCGGATTGGCTACAGGTTGGACACTTATTTGGCATGATGATCACTTTTCAGAAGCATCCCAGGGTAGGTGTTCGTTCCTCACACCAGCCCTGGGCTGGAGGACGCAACACCTTTGGTGTTAGAATTCTGCCAACGTCTAACGAAAAACATGCGCAGAGGCTTATGAAATTCACTCCACCAGCGGCTTTTCCCCGAGGATCTTCATCGCCTTGGGCACGCGCTTGCGGCGCAGGCCGAACTGCCGGACGGCGTGCCGTTGCAAGTGCGCGGCCGCTTCTTCCACGTCATCGGTGAAAAATATCAGCTCCGGATCGTCCGGGCTGATGGTCCCCTCCTCCGCCATCCGATAGACGAAGTCCATCAGCGGCTTCCAATAGTCCCGGCCCATCAGGATGATCGGGAAAATCTTGAGCTTGCCGGTCTGGATGAGCGTCATAGTCTCGAACATTTCATCCAGCGTGCCCGCGCCACCGGGCATCACGATGAAGGCATACGAGTATTTCACCAGCACCACCTTGCGGGTGAAAAAGTAACGCATCGTCACTGATCGCTGGACATACGGATTGAGCATTTGCTCGAAGGGCAGCTCGATATTCACCCCCAGCGAACGGCCGCCGGCCTCGAAGGCACCTTGGTTTCCCGCCTGCATGATGCCAGGTCCGCCGCCGGTGATGACGGTGAAACCGAGCCTTGCGCACGCGGCCCCCATCTTCCGCGCCATTTCATAATACCGGCTGCCGGGCTTGGTCCGCGCCGAGCCGAAAATCGTCACGCATGGGCCGGCGAAATGCAGTGCGCGGAAGCCCATCAGCAGATCCTTAGCCACCCGGAAGATGGTCGATAAATCGTGCAGCCGGGAACTCGGCCCTGATAGAAGTGACTGGTCCGGCGTTTCCAGCTCGAAGATTTCCTGCTCGATGATTTCCTTTTCGGTAATCTCCAGCGCTTCGACCTGCGGCAGTTTCGGACATTCGGGTGAACTCACGCCCTTGCCTATCACAGGTTTCCGGCGAATGAAAAACCGAATTCCCGCGGCAATCTTGGGTGGACGTCCCAGCCTCAATCCCCGCATCATTCGCCCATGGGCCAAGCCAAACGAAACCAACAACGCCATTGCCCGGCGCTCGGGGAAATCATCACGCCCGCGACCTGCGCGACCCACCGCAACCGCGAAATCGCCTGACCCGGGGATTATCCGCACAACCCCTTCAATCCGGAACACTATCTCAGCAGCTATCAACCGCTTGAGGCCGAGGCCGTGAAGAACCTGTCCTTCATGCTCTATCAAGATCCCGGTTTCCAACAACTCGGCCGCATCAAAAAAGCCGTCCTTGAAAAGGACAGCCTCCGCGCCAACGCCCTCCACGTCTGGCACATCCACGGTGAGGACCGGGTCGCGAAATGGCTCGCCCAAGGAGCCTTCCGCAATTGGAAAAACGACGACCTGGTCATGGTCCGCGCACTGGACACCATCTGCGGCGCGCTGATCGAAATCCAAGCAGTGCTCGATGACCGCACCACCCTCGTCCGCGACTTGCTGCGCCCGGACGAGCCGCCATTCGTGCTGATCGACGCGTCCACCGCCGCCATGGCGTGCCGATTCGACGTGTTTCTCACTTGGGTTTATACCCTGCCCGGAGGCCTTCACCGCCTCAGCGGCGTGGCGCAAATGGTTCATGATTTCGGGACGATGAGTCATTCCGAGGCGTTTGCCATCCTCCTCAAGCACCTCGGCGCGCCGGACAGCGGGCGGGAAAAATGGATTCTCGAGAACATGCTGCGGATCAGTCAGGCACTCGCAGCCACCAAGATCGCCCGCAGCGCCCGGCAATACGAGATCAGCGACCTCGTCGCCTGCCAGCGCACCTGCCGGATCGGCGGTAAAGGAGGCACGTCCGATGTCCGCAAGATCACGGAATTCGCGGCCATGCTTCAGCAGCACCCGCTCGTCAATGATGATGGACCGGGCGATCCCGGTCCGATTTTCCGAGCTTCGCTGCTGATCGCCCCCGCTTCCGACGACCACCCGGTCGAGTGCGTCGGCACCGTCGCCATCTATCCGGACGGTGAAATCCGGCTATCGAGCATCGGCCAACAAAAATCCGACTCATTGCTCGATTTCATGAAAAAGTTCGAGCCGTCATTCGCGGTGATCGGGGAAACTCTCAACGACCTCGGCAAGCAACAGATCCAGAAAATGGGCCATTGGGATCCCACCTTGGTTCCGCCTGCCTTGCTCGAAAACGTCTCGATGATGGCCATGCAAACCAACCGGATTGCCGCCGGGGGCGACGAAGACCCGATGACCACCACCCTGAAGTCGAGTTTCGAGGGATTCGCCGACATCCCGATCCCGGCACTCGACGACCGCAGTCCACGCGAGGCCGCAGCCCACCCGCTCCTGCGCCCACGCTTGCTGGACCTGATGAAGCGCCAAGTCCACATGGTTGACCATCAGCGCCGGTCCAACGGCGTCGATTTCGAGATCAATCCCCTGCTAGACGAACTCGGACTCGTGGAAATCATCCAGCCGCCTTCACCTTGCGGGGTCCGCAAGTCGAGTGAGGAGGACGAGGATGATGATGACTTGGAAATGCCGCCGCCACAGTTGCCGATCCAAGGCCAGGAGTTGGACCGCAGGCTCAAGGCAGCCATGGCAACGAGCTTCAACTCGCTGGCCGACGGCAGCCCCATTTATCGGTTGCTCGACGCCGTCGGGGATCTCGACTCTGATTTCACAGCGCCAGAGGTCAAGGCACTCAAATTCTCCATTTCCCTGGCTCACACGCTCCTCCATCCGCACCCCCCGGCGGACTACGCCCCGGACCCCGAAGGCATGATCATCCGCTTCGACGACTATGCCAGCGATTTGATGGCGCTGGAAACGGACCAGGATTTCGTGGATTTCGTGACGCGGGTCTCCGCCGACACCCGGCAAATGGACATCGTGGCGATGGGTGTCACGTCATTCAAAAATCTCGTGAATAGCCCGGTGGAAGGCACAAGAATCCGCGAGGAAATGCGCGCCCTGATGACCATTGCCTACTGCGCCGCGTTGTGTGAAATCACGCTCTGGCCGCCCTCCAGGCATTGAGAGGCTGTCTTAAAAATCCAAGATTCGTGAGATTCGCCGGATTCGCGGTGCCAAGATCCTCATATTTTCATGCATACCGTTCTCTACAGGCGGACTGAAGATCCGCGCTCCAATTTCAAGTGAACAGGGTCATTGAACCCGGCTTAACATCTTTGTGAAACGGAGAGGAGCGCTGAACGTTTCCGGGTTGTCTTTCGACCCGTGATCCGATGACCGGTCGCCTTGTTTCATGCGGGATGTTTCCTTCGTCGGGTCTCTCAAAATCAAAGCCCACCCTTGACGCGGCGGGGAAACGTGGCACATCTTGTTGCACATGAAAACCGTCACGATTCGGCAGGTTCACAACGATTTCAGCGCCGTCCTTGCGCTTGTCGCACAAGGCGAGGAAGTCACGGTGTTGAACCGGACCCGCCCCGTCGCCCGGATTTGCCCGCCGCTCCCGGAAGCTCCGGCGAATTTCAAGATGCCTGATTTCGCCGCCCGCGCCAAAGCTATCTTCGGGGATTCAAAACTGATGCCGAATGTCGTCCTTGAAGAACGAGAGGCAAGCCGATGGTAGCCTACGCGGACACCAGTTTCCTATTCTCGCTTTACGGCCATGATGCGAACAGCGCAGAGGCCCGAACGATGGGAAACGCGCTCAAAGTCCCGCTTGCCTTCACCCCGTTGCAGCGGCATGAACTCCGCAACGCCTTTCGGCTTGCCGTATTTCGGACGGTCATGACCGTGGAACGCTGCGAAGCTGTGCTTGCCGAAATCGAAGCGGACACCAAGACCGGCGTGCTTGTGGAAACCCCGGTGTCATGGGCGGAAGTCTATTCCGGAGCAGAAGCCCTCAGCGCGGCGCACTCGAGCACACTTGGGACGCGCGGCTTCGACGTGTTGCACGTCGCCGCCGCCATCGCCCTCGGGACCAGGAACTTCCTCACCTTCGACATCCGTCAAAAAAAACTTGCTGCAAAAGCCGGATTGAAGGTCAGGCCATAGCCCTCGCGGTGAATCAAGACATCTCCGCAGGGAAGCTCTTTTCAGGATTCTTCGGGCTTAGTCCAGTCTTCCACCGCCAATCCCAAGACACGGGAGAATTCCCTCGTGTTGTTGGTGACCATGATTCCTCCGCTGGCAAGTGCGGTGGCGGCGATCCAGAGGTCGGCCTCGCTGATGACTGTCCCGGCATTTTCGAGTTCCAATCTCGTGGTCACATATTTTTCGAGAATCACGTCATCGGGTGGGATCACTTGAAATGGCGCGATGAACTCCAATACGGCCTGACGACCCTCAATGGGTTTGTTGCTTTTGGCTGCGCCATGGAGCAACTCAGCCTTCACCTGAAACGGCACTTTGACGGCTGCTGCCGGGGTGCTCATGATTCTCCTCATTGCGGACGGTGATTTTCCCCGCAGACAGAAGATCACAATGTTGGTATCGAGGAACCAAGTCATGTTCTCACGTTTCATCAAGGCTACCGATCTCGCGAGTTGGGCCACGGTCAGGAGCTTCAAATCCGGAGTTGTCTTCCATGGAGGAAAACAATTTCCAGTAACCGGAAGGGTAGCCGTTACGGGTGGCAAGATCCTCGGATGCCGCTGCCTTCAATCTCTCCACAGCCCAAACGGAAAGGGGCTTGTGGCTTGCCTCTGCCGCTCTCGCCAAGGTGTCGGCGAGGTGCTCTTCAAGCTCCAGAGTGATCGTGCTCATGGGGTGAGCGTATCATGAGGGATCGGGGGCGGCAATGATGCGGATTGCGAAATTGGGAGGTGTTGAAGAGCGATGCTCCAGCCGCTTGGCGAAGAACGGACGAGACGTCCGATCCCCTTAAAAACGCGCCCGACCCAGCGGGCCGGACGCATTTGAATCCATTCAATGGGATATCAGGCCGCGCAATTCGCCGCGACCGCATCCCAGTTCACCAAGCTCCAGAAGGCGGCGATGTAATCGGGGCGGCGGTTCTGATAGTTGAGGTAATATGCGTGCTCCCAGACGTCGAGGCCGAGGATCGCCTTGCCGTCGCAACCGGCGATGGCGGTGCCCATGCACGGGCAGTCCTGGTTGGCGGTGGAGCACACCGCAAGCGAGCCATCATCCTTTTTCACCAACCAGGCCCAGCCCGAGCCAAACCGCGTGGTCGCCGCCTTGGCGAACGCTTCTTTGAATGCGTCGAACGATCCAAAGGCCTTGTCAATCGCGGCGGCGAGATCTCCGGAAGGTGCCTTGGCGCCACCGGGGGCGATGACTTTCCAGAAAAAACTGTGGTTCGCGTGACCGCCGCCGTTGTTGCGGACCGCCCCGCGGATGTCGTCGGGCACGGAGGCGAGGTCGCCGATGAGTGCGCAGAGCGGCTTGGCCTCCAGATCGGGCTTGCCGGCGATCGCGGCGTTGAGATTGGTGACGTACGCGTTGTGATGCTTCGAGTGGTGGATTTCCATCGTGCGGGCGTCGATCAGGGGTTCGAGCGCGTCGTAGGCGTAACCGAGGGCGGGAAGTGTGTGGGCCATGGGAGTTGAGGAGTTTGGTTTGCGTATCGCCGGGCCATTCGATACGACGAACGAACTCAGCGAGACCCGATACGAAACCACGCTAGCAGCTACCCGCAAGAACAAAA
>JAYTEI010000264.1:0-15457 GCA_043735445.1 Akkermansiaceae bacterium
TCTGAAACGCGGGCAAGATAGTAGCCGGAGAAGACCAAAGCGTCGTCAGTATTTTCCGGCGCGAGCTGGAAATTCAGACCACCGGTGTGGCCGAGCTGAAACAAATTGGCGTAGCTGATCGAGCCGTTGAGCCGCAGCGCGGTGGTGTTAGAGCTATACCGATTGTTGAGTTCCAGCGAGCCGTGCAGTGGCAGTTTGTCCTCGACGTTGAGGTCGATGTCCACAGTGCCGGGCACGACACCCGTGCGCAATTCCGGCGTCACACGGCGATCTGCTAAGCGGTTGAGAGCGACGATTTCCTTACTGGCGCGAGTCATGTCCGGGACATTTCCTTCCGCGAGAGTTGGTGCCGCGCGCTTGATTTGGCTGGGCAGGAAAAACCGTGCGCCGTTGACGCGCAGGCGGCCGACTTTGCTCTCGACCACCTCCAGCCGAATGATTCCGCGCCGCGGATCTTGCTGAGGGACGACCACTGAGACCGTCTGATAGCCTTTTGCATGATAAACTTTTTCCAGCGCGAGCCGTGCTTGTTCGACGTCATCGGGCGTCCTCGCTGGGCCGAGAAATGGATAGACCGCTTCCTCGACTTCGAGGCTCTTGAGGCGGTGCGCACCTTCCACGCGGTATTCGCGAATATAGAAAGAAGTGATTTCCTGAGCGGTTAGAGATTGAGTCACGATTCCGAAACATAGCCACGCCAGAGCCACTCGCACAGCATGGCGCTGCGACGAGAATGCGGAAAACGATCTGGAAAGGTGCATAGCAACAGCCCGGACTTCGGGCAGGCGGCAGCATTCCCCCGCCGGTCGCCTTGCCTCAAGTGGACTCCTGTGACGATCCTGTCACATTGGGTAAATCCTTGATTCTACGCGGTTCGCACGCGCTTTTCGGCCTTCAACATGCCGCAGCCCGCCGCGACATCGATGCCCCGCCGCTGGCGGAACGTGCAGGGGAAGCCGGCGTCTATCAGGATCTTTTGGAACGCGTGACCGGAGTTGCTTTCCGCCCCAGCGAAGCCACCGGTCGGGTTGAGCGGGATCAAGTTGATGTGGGCATCCATTCCTTCTAGCAGTTTGGCAAGTCGCCCCGCAGTTTCCGCAGAATCGTTTTTCCCGGCGATGAGCGTCCACTCGAAAAAGATCCGCCGCCCGGTGATTTCGCCATACTTCCGGCAGGCGTCCATCAACATCGCGAGCGACCAACGTTTACTCGCAGGCACCAGCACGGCGCGTTCCTCCTCGGTCGAGCCATGCAGGCTAACAGCAAGTCGATATGGCCGCCCCTCTGCGGCGAGTCGCAGGATGCTGGGCACCACGCCCACCGTGCTGACCGCGATTTTGGACGGGCCGATGCCGATGCCGCGTCGATCTGAAATGGCATCGAGCGCGTGCATCACCGCCTCGTAGTTATGGAGTGGCTCGCCCATGCCCATCAGCACCATGTTACGCAGCCGTTTCTCCGGGTGGATCTGCTTCAAGACCCGCCGCGCGTGCAAGACTTGCGCGACGATTTCCCCAGGCCGTAGATGCCTAACAAACCCCATTTGCCCCGTCGCGCAAAACACACAACCCATCGCGCAGCCCGCCTGCGTGCTCACGCAAACCGTGTGACGACCGGCGTAACCCATCAACACCGTCTCGATGGTCTGGCCATCTAGCAGCCGCAGCAAAAACTTACGGGTGTGTCCGTCCGAGCTGCGGATTTCATCGACGACTTCCGGCGCATCGAGGAAAAATGCCCTCCCCTCCCCCACTGATTCCGCGACCCAGCGCTGGAGCGGTGGGAGAAATTCGCAGGCGGCCAGATCTAACGAGCCGTCACCGTGGAGCGCACGCCAGAGGGCTTTCGCGTGATGGCCCACTACCCCGGTTGCGGCCAATGCAGCGACCATCTCGGCAAAACTGAGATCGTGCAATGACTGTGGGGATGCGGTGCTCACGCGCCACTGCAACCCCGCTGATGGGTGCGATCAAGCATGATCTACGAAGCGACCGTCACTGAATCGGGTGGCGGCGACGACGCAGAAGACCTGCTGCTAGCAGCAGTCCGGCCATGGCGCTGGTGGGTTCCGGGACGACGGTCCAGTTCAAGTCAGTGCCGCTGAAGGTGAAGGAACCTTGGGTGGTGGTCGGGTTGGTTAGGACACCACTGGAGTTATAGTATTGGAAAGTGCTGCTGAAGATCGACGCGATGTCCTGATTGGAATTCCCGGCGACGTTGGTGAAGATGTCTGGCTACGTCCGGTTGCTGTTCCAGAAGCTTTCGCTGAAATCTTGGCCACCATTCAGCACCACCCGGAAGAGCGCTTTGGGGCCGGTGGTCGCTAGGCTGGCTGTGTTGATAGCATCATAGTTGATGCCTCGGGTTCCTATCGAAATATCGGTATTTGCAGTGAGGTTCCACTCAAAGATCGAGTCCTGATTATAGGTGGTGCCGGTGGTGAATGTTTGTTTACCAATGGTCCCGGCATCGGCGGCGGTATGGATGGCACCGGCACTGATGGTCGTCGCTCCCCCAATGATACCCGTGCCGCCGAGGATGCCTCCCGTCACACTGACCGTATTGGTGCCAGTGCCGGAACCGCTGGTGTTGTTCACCAGCAACTTACCGACGGATACGGTGGTGCCGCCAGTGTAGATGTTAGCACCGCTCAAGATCTCAGTGCCCACGCCGGATTTAATAACACTGCCGCCGCCAGAGATCACTCCGGAGAAAGTGTCTGACGCGGTGTTATTAATCGTCAATGTGGCGGAGCCACGAGTGACCACTCCAGATCCAGCAAGCGCGGCCGATTGGTTATTGTTGTTTAGGTTAAGAGTTCCATTGGCGGTGATGAGTTGATTGTTGAGTTGGTTCGCCGCAGCGGTGCGCACGGTGGCACCGGAATCAATAATGACGAAGCCCGCGATGGCTGCGGTGTTGGCGCTTTTGTTTAAAACAAGAGTGCTGGTAATCATCACCGTGGTGGTGCCGGTGAATGTATTCGCAGCGGCTCCGCTTAAAGTCACGGAGATGCCTTGATTGCGGAGGGTGTAGCTGCCTCCGCCACTGATGACACCCGTGATCGCTAGATTCTTGTTACCATAGGAGTTCAGAGCATTACCATTGAGATCGAGGGATCCTAATTGGATGATTGCCGCCACGGCGTTGATCTCAACGCTCGCTGCACCAAGCCGGATCGCGGAGTTAAGGGTGAGTCCGGCGGCGTTGCCTATATTTAGAGTTTCGAGCTTGTTATAGAGGAAACTTCCACTGATGCCCGCGCCGGAGTTAATGGTATAAACTTTCCCGGTGGACGCGTTCTGAGTGAAGATCGCATTCAGGCCGATCCAGCCTGCCGGTGCGCCTCCGGTTCCACCTCCCGCGTTGATGATGATGGTGGTGGTGTTGCCGTATTTTCAAAGTAGAGCCGCGCTCCGCTGTTATAGTTGAGAGCGCCCACATTGCCGTTCGTCTGGGTGGAATACCACTGGCTGCTGCCCCATTCCCAGTTGCCATTCCCGGCATTGTCCTTCCAATAGAATTGATAAATTTGCGAATCGCCATTTGGAGCCAATGCAGCGAACAAAGTGAATATTGCTAACAGGTGAAATGATATCAATGGAGTCATCCATTCAATACGGCTTTTGGGGTTCATGGAATTGAGGTCATTAAGGTTTCGCCAAACGGTCCACCGCTCACACGGCACCTCTGAAATGTGACCCATCTGGTTCCGGTCTAAAAAAATCTGAGAATTTCTCACTGCCCGAATTGCTCAGTAATCATGGGCGAAATGCCTAGATGATCACTTCTTCGGCAGCAGCACTGGGGCTTGCTCGCGCAGCACGGTCACCTTCAAGGGGCGGCGGCGGTTGAGGCCGTCGGCCAGGTAAATCAGGACGAGCGTGCGCTCGCCGGGGTTTTGCAGGACCACTCCCGAATGGAGCCGTTTCAGCGCGCCGGTGGTGTCGGGTAGAAAAACCTCGAAGGGCTGCTCGACGCCGACGGGAACCGTTCGCCCAAACATTTTCCCGGCTTCGAGGATGAGTTTTGCGCTACCGATCGTGATACCGACCGCAGCGGGCGAAACGTTGATATAGCGGACGCTGCCACTCACCGCATCGTCTGGCTCCACCAGCGAGCGGGCTTTTTGCCAGGTGGCTTGCTTGGGATCGCGCCACAGCAGGACCAGGAAATCGCCGGATTCTGGGCGTTCGAGGCGCAGCCAAGGTTGGTCATTCTTGGCCGCATCGCGGAGGGCTAACACGAGCGGGCCTGCTCCGGCTGGGGCTTTCAGCGGGGCGCTGAGCTGGCCTAACCGCAGCGGCGTGGGTTCGGATTTCTCGCTGCCGAAGCCTAACATGACCTCGCGCGGCGGGATGCTGCCGGGTGGCGGCTCAAGCTCGTAGCGGATGTTATCGCGGATTTCCTGTTGAAAAGGTGGCAGCTCGCCCAAGGCCAAGAAGCGCACATGGCGGGTGCTGTCTGCCTTGGGCGCTGCGGACAACGAGTTGCCTGCTAGAAGGTTTGCGAGGCAGAGGATGACTGGCAATTTCATGAGCGTTAGATCTCATCCGGCGTGAGCCAGCGGAACGAGGTGATGGCGAAGCGGCGGCCGAAATCACCTGCCTTGCCGGCGAGCCGCGGGTTGAGGCCGCTGGCGTCGGGATCGAGTGGCTGCGGGGTGCGCTGGACGACCGCCTCGCACCAGGCGCGGGCTTGGACTTTGCCGGTGGCGTCCACCGCGCCGCCATAGGCGCGGATGACGAAAGTGTCGGAACGGGCGGTCAGCGCTGGGCCGAGGACTTGCAGGAGATCCGCCTGCGTTAGATAAGCGGGAGCGCCCCAGGCTGCGGAGGCGGGCTTGAGAGTTTGTTCCAGGCGGGTGGCATCTGGGAGGTGATCTGGGTGCTTGTAGTCGGGCAGTGAAGACTTGTTATTCAGGGGATACTCGTTCGTTAGAGTGGAGTTAAGTCCGGCATTTTCGATGGCGGCTTGGAGCACGCCCATCCGGCCAGTGTCATCCTCGGCGAGGCGGCGGTTGACGAAATCTGCGAGCGAAATAAACGGGCCACGCAGCTTGACTTGGGCGACGATGGCCACCGCGAGTTTGCCAATTTCCGCTTCCGTTAGTTCGCGGTAGCCCGCCCAGACCTTATCACCATCTGCGGAGTCGCCATTTTTCCATGCGCCTTGCGGCGGACTGAGCACGCGGGGGAATGGCACATGGCCGCCGGTGCCGAAGCCCGCGCTGCGGGTCGAGCCGAGCAACGCCTTCCATGCTTCCACGCGAGTTGAGTTTACGTTGAAGGCACCATCGACCATGAGCTGATAGGCGGCGTGGTGGAAATCCGTGAGGTTAGTTTCCGTGGCCGTGGCCAGCGTGGTGGGTGCCAGTTTCATCCGGCCGTTAGGCAGCGGATTGCTCGCGGCATCGGCGAGAAATTTGCGTTTTTCCGCAGGCGAGCCGCTGGATAAATAATAGCGATCCCAGAGCTTGCGGTTGATCTCGAAGGAGAGGTCGTAAACCAGATTATCGCGGCCCGGCACCTCGCCGAGGATGGCGCGGGCGGTGGCGGCCCAGTCGTCTTTGCCGGCCGATTGACGGCGGTCGTCTGCCCAACCAATATCACTCCCTGCGAAGCCGCCGAGGCTGGCGGCGGCTGAAGTGGAGGCGGCTGGGGCGGTCCGGCTCAGGCCATGAAATCCGCCGGTTCCCAAGCGCGGATCTGCGAGGGAATTTCCGACGGCGTACGATGGATGCCAAATCAACTCGGAGAGTTTCGCATGTTGAAATTGGCCGATAGAGACGAGACCCGTTTCGCTGCGCGGCACGTCGAAAAGGACATAACTGCCATTGCCTTCCTGCGGCGGTCCGAAGGGATTTCCATGATAGCGTCCGCCGCGCGGGACCGGTGCCTGGTCGTTCCAACTCACGGCTTGGTCGAACAGATCGCGGGTGTAAGCACCGAAGAACCACGGCGCGATGCCGCCGATGTTTTCCCACGGCGAGCGGAGGATGAACGAGGCGCGCGGGTTCCAATTCGCTAACAATGCGTCCTCGAAATGCGCGGTGCCAGCCAATGATCCAGACCTGCGGTTAGACTCATGCTCGACGAACCAGCGCATGCGGATGCCCTCGCGAGTCCGCACGTTAGGGATCAACGTGGGTTGCGGCTTGGCCTTATCTAGCAACTGGATGGGCATGTGCTCATACTTGCTCCATGACACTCGCGGCTCGCGGCCTGCACCATATTGCAATGAGCCGGAAAGCACCGCGATTTGTGGTAATTTATCGAAGCTCTCAAAAGTGACCTTAGCACCCGCCGTCACCTGCTTGAGGATGGCCCGCGAATCATCTCCTTGGAAACTGATCCCGTCATCGTCAGAGCCGAAGATCTTGGGTGTGGGTTCATACCAAAACTCGAGGGGTAGAAATGGAATCCCAAAGTCTTCGGTGGGGTCACTTGGATCATCATACTCAGAGGCAGATACATAATAACTCCGGGCAGGATCCGGCGAGACCTCACAACTCAGGATGTTCTGATTGAGGTTGTAGTCAGTCGGTCGATAAGCGCTGTAGCCATCATATTCCGCTGCTTTTGCGGGGGAAAACACTAGGCAATCACCCGGACGAAAGGTCGTCGCCGGCAGCGAGAAGTAATAAGAACCTATGTAAGGATCAATATAACCTGCCGAGTTTAAGATATCACTCATGGTTCCAAATGCGATGCTGCGACCGCCCTCGAAGTTTAACCAATCAGCAGTGAATTCATCGCCATTGGAAGCGCGGTTAAGGGTCTTCATTTCTTGGCGACCGTTACCTTGGATCATGATGATGGAAGGGTCGCATTTGAGGTCGCAGTTATAAGGATTCCACAACACCACGCGAGGATACATTAACTGCCGGATTTGATACCATTGGGTCGGACCATCTTTGTTTAGATAAGTGCTGATCTGGGTGAAGTTGGTCGCCTCCACTAGGATCGGTTGCAAGCCCGCCTGCTGGTTTCCGGCGAGTTTCATGGGCAGTTCATTGGCCAAGGCGCGCGCACTGCTAGACGTGCCGGCCGATGAGTCATGTTCTGGAAATTTAGCCGCGACATTTTTTCCGGCGAAGGGCACTGCCAGGCGCGCCCAATCCCTGAGCAAGCCGAAGCGCGGACCCGCCAGCCGATAGCGGGAAGCGGCATGATCATCGCCGACGAGCGACTCAGTGCTCGTGAGACCAGCCAAGTTTTTAAAAGGGGCCACGTCGCCGGATTGGAAATAGGCGGTTAGATCGTGCTTGATTCCGCCGTCCACCCCATCCGCGAGGACGGCGAAGGACTCGGTGGTGAAATCGAAAGCATGTTGTTTGACCCACTTTGGATCCACGTCGGCGAGTGTGAGCGTCGCCGGACTCAGCAGCTTTTGGCGGTCGGCGTTTTTCAACTCCGCCCCGCCGTCCATCAATTTTGGGTCGGCGGCTTGGGTGGTCATGACGCGGAATAAGCCACCACTGGCGGGGTCGTTGCGGTTGGCCGTTAGAGCGGCGCGGGGATCGCTGGTGTGGAGATTGGCGCGCACCCCGAGGTCGCCGGTCCACCAGGCGAGGTGGCCGACCACGCCGCCAGATTTCCCCGCGACTTCCAGCAGCGGGACTTCTACCACCGGCAGTTTTGCCTGATGGTATAAGGAAATCGTGCCGCGCCCGGGAGTGGCGGTCGGGTCGCCCTCGCCACTGACGAGCCATTCCATCACTTGGTCGGCAGGGTCGAGATGGCGTTCCCAGCGCTGATCCCGCAAGCTGCCGGCTAGATCGTCGCGAGTGATGAAGGGGTCGCCATTTTCTAGGGTGCTGCGCCAGACGCCGGTCCAGTGAGGCTGCTTGTGGTCCTTGCGGAGGATGTCGGCAGGCGCGGATATTCTTTGGTCCGGCCCTAGCGTTCGTTGCAGTTGGCCGATCGCTTGGATCATCGCGAGCCGAGCATTTGCCCGCGCCAAGGCCACCTGATTGCCACGCGCAGAAGTCCGCAGCTCGATGGATGCTAGGTTGAACAAGCCAAGCGCCAAGGTCACCAGCACTAACAGCAGCAACACGCTGAGGACCAGCGTGAAACCCTTGTCACCCGCCTGCATCGGCAGGCAACGCTGGAGGGTTCGTCGCATGAGTGGGCTACTATACCCAACACCATCGCCGCGCCAGTGATTTTCTCTGGGTGAAAGGGTAGCCAACCGGCCCTCCCCAGGCTGTGTATTACTTTGATCGCCCGCCGGTGTTGCAGGAAAATGCAATCGGCTTGAGCTGCTTGGTGATTTTCCTCGCGCTGCAACGACTGGCAAAATGGTTAGAGATATAGCAAGACGCTACGCCATCAGCTCCACTTCGCTGCGCTTGGCGGATTTATCTTCCTCGAGAATTTGTTCGAGGAAATCGGCACCCTCGGCATTGCCGAGTAGGGTGGCCCATTCGTGCAGACAGCTATAGGATGAGGCGGCTGGGTCATTGAATGTGGGCGAACCTTTTTCGATCATTTTCAGCGCTGCTAACAAGTCGGTGTCATAGGCCAGCGAGCTGTCGAAATCCATCGTTGTCCCGTCAGCGGCGGCAATATTGAGTTTGTGGTCAACCGGTTGACCAAACCATTCGAAGATTTGTTCGAGAAGCATCACATGCCGAGCGATTTCCTTGGCGTGGGATAAAATCGCCTGCTTTAGCTCGTCGGGAATGTTGGGCTTGACCATCTGGGGCAACGCCTTGGCAATCCTATATTCGGCATCATAGGCTTTTCCCAAGTCATTCAAAAATTGGTTTTTGATAGATTTCATGGGAGGTTGCCTTGGTTTACTTCTCAATTCCTGCACTATCTGAACGCTAGGAAAGCCGCCGTGTCGCAACAATAGGGTGTAACCCTACTCAATAGTTTAATAAGTAATTAAAACTCCCAATTCCCCGGCGACTGGCCTTGGAGAGAATGAGAGGCCGTGGCAGTTGGTCCCTGTCTGGGATGGTATTTTCTCAACTGTCACGGCCTGGCGGGGATGTTCAGCGGCTTTTCCTTTTTGGGGGGAACGTGTCCGCTTGCGCTTCCTTAGCTATCTTTACTATACACATGCCAAGCAAGCCAGCTATGAGGTAAATACCTACTATTTCTGGTAGATTCTAACGCATGATCAATAGGGAATTGCCCCATAGACCGATGATAGTGATACGACTCATGGTATAGCCCGTGGCAAAAACTCTTATCGGTAGTTCTTCCCACTCTTGCTCATGAATCACGCCACCACTATCATGCGCGACTTTGCTGTTTATCTCATTGCGCGGGAGAGAGACTCGGATTGGCCTGCATTTAACTATCCTCTAACGGAGAGCCAAGCCACCCTTGGGATCGTGGAAAAGCTGCGCCCGCAGCTTGAGGAGCTGATGGGGGTGACGGGGTTTCGCGCGTTGTTGATGAATGCCTTTGCCTACTCCAAAGATGAAGTTCCTTGGCTGGGCGAGGCGCGGCTCAACTCGGACGGGAGCTTCGAAGGATTCGAAGGATTCGCGCCATCCTCAGCGGGAATAGACGCGGACGAACTCACTCATGGAGGAGCCGTGGTGCTCGCGTGGTTCCTTAGATTGTTGATGGCGTCCATCGGCGAGCTTCTCACGATTCAGTTGGTGCTCGAAGTCTGGTCGGACTTATCGCGCAACGGCGGTCTTCCCAACGAGGGCGAGTCATGGGATGAAGCCACTGAGGCGAACCCCATCGCGCAATATTATGAAAACTGAAGCCGTCCCAGCCGCGACTGCGACTTCGTGTTACCCGGCGCAGTGCGTTGTCGCCATCGCGACTTCGGCCGGTGGACTCAATGCGCTCTCGGTCATCCTCGGCGGCTTGCCGGTGGATTTCCCGGCGGCCATCACCATCGTCATGCATGTCTCACCGGATCACAAAAGCCTGCTGGCTGAGATCCTGGAATGCCGCACGCCGCTGA
Organism: Akkermansiaceae bacterium; assembly: GCA_043735445.1. GTDB lineage: Bacteria > Verrucomicrobiota > Verrucomicrobiia > Verrucomicrobiales > Akkermansiaceae > Luteolibacter. The sequence continues at coordinate 9,943 of JAYTEI010000264.1, forward strand.
TGGTGAAGCAAGCTCACACCGGCGATGTATTATGCCATTCGCGGGTGTTTGTCGCGCCGCCCAATCATCATCTATCAGTGTCTAAAATGGGTCGTCTTAAACTGTCCTCGCCGACTGCGGAAAAGATCCACTACTCCCGCCCGTCCGCCGAGCCGCTGTTTGCGACGGTGGCCACCGTTTATGGAAAGCATGCCATCGCCGTGGTTCTAACCGGTGCCGATGGCGACGGCTCGCTCGGCGTGCAACTCATCAAGGACGTGGGTGGCGTCGTGATCGCGCAGGACCGGCGGACCTCACAGGATTTCAGCATGCCGGAGACGGCCATTAATACTGGCGACGTGGATTTTATCCTGCCTCTGGACAAAATCGCCGCCAAGCTCATGGAGCTGGCGAGCGGCTGCACAACGTGAAACTTTGTATTGCGAGCCTGATTGCAAATCGGCAGCGTGGTGGCTCTGTTACTAGATGACTCATAAACTCCGCATGGAAAACCAACCAACGCCTCCCCGCCGGGCCAAGAAGACTGCCGCTGCCGTGCCTGTGGAAACTCCTGCGCCGCCGCCGAGCGTGGCGTTTCCCATCGTCGGCATCGGCGCCTCGGCGGGCGGGTTGGAGGCATTGGAGCAATTCATGAACTGTGTGCCCGCGGGCAGCGGGATGGCGTTTGTGATCGTCCAGCATCTCGACCCGACACGCAAAGCGCTGATGGCCGAGCTGCTCCAGCGCAGCACGCCGATGAAGGTGGTGCAGGTGAAGGATCGCACCCGAGTCCACCCGGACTGCGTGTATGTGATCCCGCCTAACAAGGACATGTCGATCCTCCACGGGGTGCTGCATTTGTTCGAGCCAGCGGCAGAGCGCGGGCTGCGGCTGCCCATCGACTTCTTCCTCCGCTCACTGGCGCAGGACCAGCAGCAGCAAAGCATCGGCGTGATTCTATCAGGCATGGGTTCGGACGGCACGCTGGGCCTGCGGGACATCAAGGAGAAGGCCGGGCTGACCCTCGCGCAGGAGCCGGTGAGCGCGAAATTCGACTCCATGCCGCGCAGCGCGATCGACGCAGGCGTGGCCGACATCGTGGCTCCGGTGGAAGAATTACCCGCGAAAATCATGAAATATCTGAACCGCACCCCGCTGGCTGCCGAGCCGGAGGCGACGGTCGATGAGAAGATGCACAGTGCTTTGGAAAAAATCCTGATTCTGTTACGGACACGGACGACTCACGACTTTTCATTTTATAAACGGAACACGCTCTACCGCCGGATCGAGCGCCGGATGGGCATCCACCAGATCACTCGGATCGCGGCTTACGTGCGCTATTTGCAGGAAAATCCGCAGGAGGTGGATCTGTTATTCAAGGAATTATTAATCGGGGTGACGTGCTTCTTTCGCGACGCGGCGGTGTGGCAGCGGCTGGCCGAGACCACCTTGCCGGAGTTGTTAGCGAGTCGCCCGGCAGGTCCGCTGCGGGCGTGGGTCGCCGGGTGTTCGAGCGGGGAGGAGGCTTACTCACTGGCCATCGTCTTCAAGGAGGTGATGGAAAAACTCAAGCCGCAGAGAGACTTCAGGCTGCAAATCTTCGCCAGCGACCTCGACCGCGATGCGATCGACAAAGCCCGCCAAGGGATGTTCTTGAATAACATTTCTGCCGACGTCTCGCCCGAGCGGCTGCGGCGCTGGTTCACCAAGGAGGACCACGGCTACCGCGTGCGCACCGAAATCCGGGAAATGGTGATTTTTTCCCCGCACAGCTTGATCATGGACCCACCGTTCACCAAGGTGGACCTGCTGAGCTGCCGGAATCTGCTGATTTATCTCACGCCGGACTTGCAGAAGAAGCTCTTCCCGCTGTTTCACTACAGCCTTAACGCCGGTGGCATCTTGATGTTAGGCAGCGCGGAAACCGTCGGTCACTTCACCGAGCTGTTTGCCACCGTAGATGGCAAGACGCGGCTGTTCCGGCGGGTCGAGTCGAGCGTGCGGCCCGAGCCGATCGAGTTCCCGGCGTCATTCGCCGGACCGCTGCGGAGTGGGAAGGGAAATTCGGCGCAGCCCAAGCCCATCCAGAGCCTGCAATCACTGGCGGAGCAGTTGATCCTGCACCGCTATGCGCCGCCGTCGGTGCTGGCGAATGAGCAGGGAAACATCCTCTACATCAGCGGGCGCACCGGCAAATACCTCGAGCCGGCGGCGGGTAAGGCGAACTGGAATATCTTCGCGATGGCCCGCGATGGGCTGCGCTATGAGCTGACTGCGGCCTTCCAGAAAGCACTCCGCCAGGAAGGCCCGGTCGCCCTCCATCGCTTGCGAGTTTCTAGCCACGAGGGCGAGCAATGGGTGGACATCACCATCGAGAAGCTCAAGGAATCCGAGCCCCTGCGCGGGATGGTGATGATCATTTTCACCGCTGTCCCCGTGCCGCCGGTGGCCGCGCAACCGCCGCAGCGGGTGGGCAAACCCAAGGGAAGTGGCCACCACCTCACCGATGTCGAGCGGCAGTTGCAGCAAGCCCACGCCGAGCTGCTGAGCACCCGCGAGGAAATGCAATCCTCGCAGGAGGAACTCCGCTCGACTAACGAGGAGATCCAATCCACCAATGAGGAAATGCAGTCCACCAACGAGGAACTCACCACTTCCAAGGAGGAAATGCAGTCGCTCAATGAAGAACTCCAAACCGTCAATGCCGAGCTTCAGGGAAAAGTGGACGAGCTGTCCCGCTCGAACAACGACATGAAAAACCTACTCAACAGCACCGACATCGCCACGCTGTTTCTCGATGGCGATCTCAACGTCCGGCGCTTCACCACCCAGGCCACCAAGATCATCCAGCTCATCCCCGGCGATGTCGGTCGCCCCATCACCGACCTCGCGTCTGACCTCATTTACCCCGCACTCACCGAGGACGCCCGCGAGGTCTTGCGGAAACTTGGTTTTTCGGAAAAACCCATCACCACTCGCGACGGGCGCTGGTTCACCATCCGGATCATGCCTTATCGCACTTTGGACGACCGCATCGACGGGGTGGTCATCACGTTTCTGGACATCAGCGTCGCCAAGACCTTGGAAGGAAAACTCCAAGACATGCAGCTCTCGTTGAAAAACCGCCTCACCGTCCAATCCGCCGCGACCGAACAAGCCCGGCAGGAACTCAAATCCGAACGCGATCTATCGCGGAAAAAGCGCAAACTCTGATTTAGGAAACGATGCCCAGGAAACCGAAAGTCCCAAGCCCTCCCGACGACCTGCGCCGCCGCGCGGAGCGGCTCGCACTGGAGCGCGAGTCGGGGACCGCCGAGCCGCGCACGGAACTCGATACCCAGCGGCTGCTCCACGAACTCGAGGTCCATCAGATCCAGATGGAAATGCAAAATCACGAACTCCGGCTCGCCCGTGATGAAGCGGAGGCTCTGCTGGAGCAATACACGGAATTGTATGAGTTCGCACCCGTCGGCTACTTCACACTCATCCCGGACGGCAGCATCCGGCAGGCCAATCTAACGGGCTGCACGCTTGTCGGCATCGAGCGCTCGCGGCTGGTCGGGCGGTCATTCGCGGGGCTGATCTCACCGTCACTGCGTGAGAGTTTCCAAGTGTTTCTCGAACAAGTTTTCCTAAGTCCCTCGAAGTGGTCGATGGAGTTCGAGATCCTCGCCCCCGGCCAGCGGCCCACGCCCGTCAATCTCGAAGTCCAGGGCTCGCTCGACGGCAAGGAATGCCGCGTGGCGGTGGTGGACCTGACCGGGCGGAAACGCGAGGAGGCGGTTTCACTCCGCCTCGCTGAGGACGAAGCGCATCATCAAAAGGAAATCACCGCAGCGACCACCGCTTTGAACCGCAGCCTCCAGGCGGAAAATGCTGCCCACGCGCAAGCGGCACGGGCCATTCAGGAAAACGCATGGCGGCTGCGCTACGCCACCGATTCCGCACGGCTGACCTATGTGGAAGTGGACATCCCCAGCGGTGGCGCGAAGACGGCCGAGAACTTCGAGGAAGTCATGGGTTATGCGCCGCAGCCCGCTCAAGAAGTCGATGTTTCCGCTGGCACTCGGCTATTGTTAGCCCATGTGGTCCCGGATGATCGCCTGCGGGTGGCCACCGCGCTGGCTGAATTCACCAGTGGCAATCCGCTCGGAAAAATCGACTATCGAGTGCTCGGCGATGACGGGGTGGAACGCTGGATCGAGAGCCGCTGGTCCATCGAACTCGGACCCGATGGCACGGCGGTGAAATCCTTCGCCACCAATCTCGACATCACCGAGCGGAAACAGGCGGAAGAAGCCCTCCGCGAGAGTCTGGAGTTTAACCGCAGCATCATCGAGAGCAGCCCGGACTGCATCAAGCTGCTCGATCTAGCGGGAAACTTGACAGATTTCCTGCATGGTGCGCACAAGCTTCTAAACATCGAAGATCTAAGTCCTTATTTAAACAAGCCGTGGCTCGCCTTCTGGGAAGGCGACGACCGGCAAAAGGCACGCACCGCCATCGCCACGGCCATCGCCGGCGGCGAGGGAAATTTCATCGGCTTCTTCCGCACCCTGCGCGACGAGCCAAAATGGTGGGACGTTAGAGTTTCACCCATCCTCGACGCAGACGGCCAACCTGTCCGGCTGCTCGTCGTCTCGCGGGACGTGACCGAGCGCAAAAACGCGGAACTCAACCTCGAGTTCCTCGCCTCCGTCAGCCTGGATCTAGTCGGCCTCACGGACGTGGAGGAAATGATGGCGAGCGTGGGTGAAAAAATAGGCAGCCACCTGGGACTCTCGTTGTGCGCCTTTGTCGAGATCGACGAAGTGGCGGAAGAAGTGCGGATCACCCATGACTGGCACCCGCAAGACGTGCCGGGCGTGGTCGGCACGCATCGTCTGGCAGACTTCCTCGAGCCGGAATTCATCCGCCTCGCCCGCGCCGGTGAGACCATCGTCGTGAGGGATACTGCCAACGATCCGCGCACCTTCCCGGAAAAATTTGCGGCGCTCAATATCGCCTCATTTGTCTGTGTGCCGCTCATCCAGCACGGCCAATGGCGCTTTGCGATTTGCCTCTATCATTCCACAGCCTACGCCTGGCGGGACGACGAGATCGAACTGATGCGAGAAGTGACCGCGCGGATCTGGACGCGCCTGGAACGCCTGCGGGCGGAGGAATCCTCGCGCATATCGGAAGAACGCTATTGCAGTTTGTTCAATTCGATGGACGAGGGCTATTGCACCATCGAGATGATTTTCGACGAGCAAGGAAAGCCGGTTGATTACCGTTATTTGGAAATTAACCCTTCATTCGAGAGACTGACCGGCATGCAAGGCGCGCTGGGAAAGCGGGTCAGGGAATTCGTCCCTGATCTGGAAGAGCATTGGTTTGAATTATACGGCCAGGTCGCGCTAACGGGCGAACCTATACGGGTGGCCGACGAGGTGAAAGGGATGAACCGATGGTTCGACATCTATGCGTTTCGGATCGGCGGAAACGATAGCCGGCGACTCGCCGTTTTCTTCCGCAACATTACGGAACGCAAGCA
>JAYTEI010000265.1:0-7004 GCA_043735445.1 Akkermansiaceae bacterium
GCCCAAAGTCGAACCATGCGTCGTCACCGCGCGGTTCATGTTGGAAGCAGAGCGCCAAAAAGCGCTTGCGAACTACAACGTCGCGCTGGCCAAGGCGAACAACGAACCGTCCGCCGAAGCCCGGGCAAAAGCCGCCAACCGGGCAGCCAAGACCTATAAAAGCGACTTGGCCAACGTCGAGAATCAATTCCGCGCACGCAAGCAACTGTGCCATGCGCTGGGTGAAGTCCGCTACAATCCAACGGTCAATCCAGCCAATTTCCTAACCCCGGCGGAGATTGCCGCCAGTCCCAATCCCTTGTTCCCGCTCGTTCCCGGCACTACCTACAACTACCGCGCGGTGAAGGATGCAGGCACCGAGACGATCGCTTTCGAAGTGACCCATCAGACCCGCGTGATCCTCGGCGTCACCTGCATCGTCGTCCATGATGCGGTGCAACTCGATGGCTCACTCATCGAAGACACGGACGATTGGTTCACTCAGGATCGTGCTGGCAATGTCTGGTACTTCGGCGAGAGCACGGCGGAATATGAAGGCGGCCTCATCGTGAGTATCCACGGTGCCTGGGAAGCCGGCGTGGCAAACGCCAAGCCGGGAATCATCATGTTCGCGCATCCCACGGTGGGGAAAACCTACCGTCAGGAACTGCTCCTGGGCGAAGCGGAAGATGTGGCGCAGGTGCTCGCACTCGACAAGAACGTCACCGTGCCCGCGGGGAACTATTCAAATTGTTTATATACCAAAGACTTCACCCCGCTCGATCCCGGCGTCTCGGAGCGCAAATATTATGCGCCCGGTATCGGCAATGTACTCACGGTCAACCCCGCCACCGGTGACCGCACGGAATTGATCTCCGTGGTGACAGAGTGAGCATTCTAACATGCCGTGCGCCATGCGGCTTTGGCCGTGTGGCGCGCGGAGGGTTACCTCTCACAACGGCAAATCGTAGCTGCGGCCACCGATGCCTTCGTACCAGCGGAGGTAGGCGAGATTGACCATCGAGTAGCCGCCGGGCGTCGGATAGTTGCCGGTGAAATACCAGTCGCCGCACGGGCCTTTGATCGAGGCGTGGAGGTTCTCGATGTTTTGGAAAATCACCTGCACTTCGCCGTGCCAGTCGATGCCTTCCGGATAGACCATGCGGCTGACTTCCTCGGAAACTTCCTCGTCGGTGAACGCCTCGTAAACCGCCTGGACGCGGTTGCGGCGTTCGCTGACGGGGAGCTTCAGCTCCTTTTGGCAGTCGTCATAAATCCGGTCTAGCAGCGACTGGCGACCGGCGCGGCGGTGCAAATTCACGGCCGCTTGGAAGGCGATGAACTTGCCGAGTTCTGACATGTCTATGCCATAACAGTCGGGATAACGGATCTGCGGCGCGGTGGAACAAACGACGATCTTCGACGGCTTGGTGCGGGCGAGGATCTTGAGAATCGACTGCTTCAAGGTGGTGCCGCGGACGATCGAGTCGTCAAGCACCACGAGGAAGTCACCCGGTTTCACGACACCGTAGGAAATATCATAAACGTGGGAGACCATCTGATCGCGGCTCTTCTCCTGAGAGATAAAGGTCCGCATCTTGATGTCCTTGTGCGCGACCTTTTCGCCGCGCGGCCAGTTGCGGAGGATCAGATCGTCCACCAGCTCGGGGGTGAGGGTGCCGTCGCTGGCGGCTTGCAAAATCGACGAACGCACTTCCTGGCGGCGGTAGAGGCGGAGGCCGTCCATCAAGCCGTAGTAGGCGGTTTCGGCGGTGTTAGGGATGAAGGAAAAGATGGTTTTATCAAACGCGCCGTCGATGGACTCGACGACCTGTGAGACGAGCGCGGCTCCCATCGCTTTCCGCTCGCGGTAAATTTGTGGGTCATTTCCACGCGAGAAATAGATTTTTTCAAACGAGCAGGGAGTGAACTTCTGCGGCGGCGCGAAGGCGGAATCCAAGATCGTCCCGTCCGACTTGATGGTGATCATCGAGCCGGGGTCCACGGCTTTGACTTGGCTGGCGTCGGCTTCGAAAACCGTCATCAGTGGCACTCGCTCGGAGGCGAAGGCGACGACTTCGTCGGTCACTAACATGTGGCATGGCCGGATCCCGCGCGGGTCGCGCATGACGAACATGTCGCCATTGCCGATGACGCCGCAGATCGCGTAGCCACCGTCCCAGGCGGCGGCAGACTCGGCGACGAGCTTGGGCACATCGAGCGCGGCGGAGATTCTAGCAGGCATCTCGCCACCCGGGACGCCGGCGTCGCGGAGGTGGCGGTAGAGGTCGGTGTGGGCCTCGTCGAGGTGGTAGCCGATTTCCTCCAACACCGTCTGGGTGTCGGTGCCGAATACCGGGTGCTGGCCGCGGCTGATGAGCACTTCATTGAGCTCAGCGGCGTTGGTCATGTTGAAATTTCCCATGACCATCAAGGTGCGGGTCGGCCAGTTGCTGCGGCGCAGATAGGGATGGCAACAGCCGACATCAAACTCGCCGGATGTGCCGTAGCGCAGGTGGCCGACGAGGATTTCCCCGCCGAAATCGAAGTGCTTTTTAACGCTTTCAGGATCTTTGTGATCCATGATGCCCTTGCGCGACATTTTGAAAAAATCTTTGATTTCCTTGCGGAAAATCTCGGCGAGCGCGTCCTTTTCAATGCCCCGGCGGCGGTTGACGTAGGGCTGGCCGATGGGCATGTCGATTTTCACACAGCCGATGCCGGTGCCGTCCTGGCCGCGGTTGTGCTGCTTTTCCATCAGTAAAAACAGCTTGTTCAGTCCCCACAGGCAGGTGCCGTAGCGGTCGTAATAGTAGGCTAACGGTTTACGCAGTCGCACTGCGGCGATCCCGCATTCGTGGGTGAGGAAGTCGCTCATTCGTGGGTAAATTCTACGGTCACTCGCCGATTACGCAAACGCGGACACCCTCTTCGGGGACCATCCGGCCGAGCACGCAGCCGCCGTCGCCCGCCTTGAGCGCGGCTGGCACGTCGGATTCCGCGACGATGGCGACCCAGCCGATGCCCATGTTGAAGGTGTGGAAGCGGTCCTCGGAATCCACATGGGCGAGGAGTTTCTCGATGCCCGGCAGCTCCCAGCGGGGGATTTGCAGGTCGGCACCCATGCCGCGGAAAAGCCGTTCCAAGTTCTCGGGAAGTCCGCCGCCGGTGATGTGGGACATGGCTTTCGGCTTCACTCCAGATTTTTTCAAATCGCGGGTGACGTCGTGATAAAGACGAGTGGGTTTCAACCAGGCATGGAGTTCATCGGCGGTGACTTCGCCGGGAAATTCGTTGAGCACGCGGCGGACCAGCGACCAGCCATTGGCGTGAATGCTGTCCGAAGCGTAGCCGATGAGCACATCGCCGACAGCCACGGTGGTGGGATCGATCAGGTCCGGCTTTTCGGCGCAGCCGATGCAAAATCCGGAAAGCTCGATGACGTCCACCGGGACGATGCCCGGCATTTCGGCAGTTTCGCCGCCGGCGAGAATGCAGTCGCAGGCTTCCAGGTAGTCGGCCATGCCGGAAATCAGGCGCGTGATTTTCTCCTCATGGAGCGCTGCGATGCCGATGTAATCAAGGAACAGCAGGGGATCGCCGCCGGTCGTGAGGATGTCGTTCACGCTCATGGCCACGAGATCCTTGCCAGCCGTTTCAAGCAAATCGTGCTCCAACAACAACTCCAGCTTGGTCCCCACGCCGTCGCAGCCGGTCATCATCACCGGCTCCTTGTAGCTGCTCAGATCGTAGCACGCTGCGAAAAGCCCGAAAGCTCCCCACAGCTTGCGCGTCTGCTGGGTTCTGCGCACATGAGTGCCGATGTCGCCCACGAGTGCGGCCGCTTTGCGCGTGTCCACTCCTGCCTGTTGGTAAGTTAGCTTGCCCGCCATATTCCGTTGAGGGGAGTTCTACCCACCACCCACTTGCCGTCACGAAGAAAAAACCAGTGTTTTTGCGGAGGCCCGGAAGTCACTGGAAATCATTAATTTTGCGAGGTTTTGAAGCGTCCCTAAGCGGTTATTTTTAAAAATGACACAGGAGTTCCGGAAATGTTCAAAAAAAGATTGCCAGCCCACCAAGATTATCATAATTCTCAAACAGATTAGCGATACGGACATCTAAGACAACTTGACAACCCGCCGAACTGACCTAGAACCACCTTGAAATCGAAAACCAAAACGATGATCAAATCCACTCCTTCCATCCGTCTCGACCGCGGACTTGAGATTGGCTACGACAGCCCACTGGCCTGTTTCGGACAAGAAGTTGAGCTCGGTGGCGGCACTCATTTCCTGCTCGCTCGGAATGGCCGCGGCAAGACGACACTCCTCCGCACACTCGCCGGCACTCAGAAGCCAGTTGCTGGAAATTTCCGCGTCGAGGGTTTCGTCCAGTATGTCCCTGAAGACCTCCGTTTCGATCCTAACATCACCCCGGCCATGGTTTTCCGGATGCTGCTTCCTAAGGCACGTTTGCAGGCTGCGCTCAGTCTCGCAGGCAACATCGAGCTGGATATCAAGAAACCCTATGGTCGCCTTTCCACCGGCAATCGTCGTAAGACCAGCCTGATCATGGCCGAGTTCTCGGTGAAGCCGGATCGCGGAAATATTCTTCTGCTCGACGAGCCATTCAGCGGCCTCGACGCCTTCGCCCGCCAAGCCTTCGAGGAAATCTGGAAAGCATCCTCCTCGAACGTGCTGCGCCTGGTGAGCTGCCACCCGGATTATGATTCGATGGAAATGCCCAGCGCCTTGATGATCGAAGGCAAAAACGCCCGCCATTTCAGCGGCAGCGACCAAACCTGGAGCGGCCTCAAAAGCTTAATGAACTGACTAAAACGATGCGACTCTTCCGACTTACATTAGCAACGATTTTCCAGCGCAAGGCGTGGGCGATTTGTGCCCTTGCGGTGATTGTCCTGCCATTCGTTCTGCCGCTGCTTTCCAGCGCCACCGAGAAACCGATCCTCGTTCAGCCGGCAAGAATCCTCGCTGCATGGAGCACGCTCTGGACCTGCACCCTGCTCTGGGGCTTATTCACCGCCGCCAAGGAGGGTGAAACCAATGCTAAAACCGGCGTCGGCGAGTATTTCCAAACCACCGGAGTTTCCGCCACCCGCCAATTGTTCGAAATCTGGCTCGCCGTGTTCTGCTTCATCGCACCGCTGGCCATCATCACCGCCGCCATCTGCCAGTTCTCCGCCGCACCCGGCAATGCGCTCGAACGCTCCATGTGGTGGATTTTAAACCTCCAATACACCGCGCTTTTCCTGCTGGTCATGGCCCCATTGCTAGCTTTGGCAACTGCGCTCGCCTCACGCTTCGGCGGCATCACCGGCTTCACGGTCACCTTGTTTATCACGATCTACGGACTCTACGGCGTCGGCTACCTCGAAAGCATGCTTAAAGTGGATGAGAATCCGATCCTGCAAGGTCTCTGGGTTTACTCACCTCACTACAGCTTCGCGGATCTAACGCAACGCCTGCTCTTTAAATCTGGAGCTCTACCCACAGCAGCGTTTTGGAATATGACACTCTACTTCGCCGGTATCCTCGCGGTTTATGTGGGCCTCTCACGGCTCTGCTTCCGCACCAAACTCTCCGCCTGATTATACTTAGCTTACTTACTACTAACATTTCATCAAATGACACGCATCAAAACTCACTCCGTTTCCCTCGGCCTCATCGGCAGTGGTGTGATCGCGTGGGCGTTTGCCGGTCGTCCGTTGACTGTGGATCATGACTTGAAAGTGCCTTTGAATCCTATGGGTATCAACGGTGGTCCTTATGGCGAAGTTCTTGCCATGGCGATGCAAGGTCCCATCAATACTTATTCCGAAATCGGAATCAGTGGCCAAGCCCACCATCATGGCGAAGGCGAGAAATGCGAAGGCCATGACCACGCGGATGGCGAGAAATGCGACGGACATGATGACCACGCTAGTAGCGCTAAATCCAGTCCTGCACCAGAGCGCAGCTTCAAACAATTCCTGACTTCATTGGAAGAGGCGACCGAAGCTCGCACCAATCCCTACAGCGCGGGCGAGGCTCTTAAGCGTCACCTGCGGCGGCAGGCCGAAGATAAGCTCCGCTTCGCCTACAAGCTCGATCCGTCCCACTACGGCAACTACAATGCCCTCCACTTCTTCCTAACTGAGCCAGCCGTTAGCACTCGTCCTCAACTCACGCGTGCTGCCGCAAAACTCGCCGAGGACACCATTCAATATTCTCTTAAACAGGAAAATGATCCTCGCGCGTCTCTTACTGCCGCTGCCGCTGCTACGAATATCCTTCAATTGATGTTTGATGATAGTAAGAGCACTGCCCCTAAGTTCAGCACCCAGCAGATGCGCCAATTCCTGAGCGTCGTCGATTATAGCCTCTCTCGCTATGAGACCATTGCTAAGCAGTGGGACGAATCCAAAAATTGGAAACTCCTCTCACCCCAACGGATCACCGAGTGTGACGATCGCTTCAATTTCATCCGTAAAATCCGCGAAACTTCCGAAAAAACTATCGTCCGTCTCGAAAGCGGACTCCAGCACCAAGCCGGTAACTGAAGTTTCAAATCTCATACTATAAATTCAAGTTACATGTCCGTCTTCACCGCCACTCTCGAACCACCACCGCTTCCGGGGCATGCCCCGGCAGCCGCGCCGGTGCGTTTCGCGGCGGGTATGAAGGGCACGGATCTGCTGGGTATTATCTTCCGCGTCTGCCGCGAGCTGCGGGTGTCCGATATTCAGATGCGCGCCGACCGCCCGGTCTATATCCATACCAACAAGGGGATGGAGAAACTCGACTTCCTCGGAATTCTCTCCGCAGGAAACATGAATGAGATCCTCAAGGAACTCATCACCAACCGCGAAAGTGGCAGCCATGGCTTCGGCCAGGACAAAGGTCTCGAGATGCGCGTCGATGAAAAAATCCGCCTCGCGATTGCGACCTTTTCGGAAACCCGCGTCGCAGATTTCTCCTGCGACGGCATCCCAATGGGCGATAGCGGCGAGCGCTCAGGACGCT
>JAYTEI010000266.1:0-6995 GCA_043735445.1 Akkermansiaceae bacterium
GCTGATGTGGCCGGTTTCAAGAGCGAGGCCGTTAGCGCCTTCATAACTGCGACCGCCAGGGAGGACCAAGCCAGCGCCAAGGCCAGTTCCCGGTGCTACTAACAGTAGGCCGCCATGGTGTGTGTGGCGCAGCGCATACTCGCCCAGCGCGGCGGCGTTGCCATCGTTGGTCATGAAAACCGGAATGCCGGTGCGGGCGGAAAGTTTCCCCCGGATGTCCGTGCCCACCCAGTCGTCGCCGAGATTCGCGCGGCCCCAGATCACGCCGTCGCTGCTAGGTGCGGGCACGTCCAGGCCGATTCCAGCAATGGCACTGCGCGCCACCCCGGCTCCCGCCGCGAGTTGGTCGAGTGCCTTGTCGAGCTGGCCGAAGGTCGCTTCGTAGCCGTCCTTCACCTGGCTCCGGACTTCCGTCAGCGGTCCCACCTGCTCGGCGAGGTGATTGACCAAAACCGCTTTAACGGTGGTGCCGCCGATGTCGAGACCGGCGTAATAGGATAGGTTTCTAGACATGCTACGCAGAGACTGTTTTCCCGGTTGTAAGGTGTCAAGCCGTGGACTGCTCCGACATGTCGGAGGCTGGCGCGGTAGGCGGGCGAGCTGACGTGGGCGAGCGTGGTCTTCGCTTCGGTGATCCGCTCTTGGATGCGCAGGCGCTTGAGTTCGCTCTGATAGTTGGGCTTGGTCAGGAAACTTTCCAGATACGCGACATGGCGTTTCCATAGCGCTTGATCGACCCCGGCCTTGGTATCGAGGCGCGCTTGATACCAGTCGGAGGTCACCAGCGACTGAAGTTCGGGCCGCAGCATGTCTGCGGTGAAAATGGTGTCCGCCGCCGAAAACATCCGGCCGAAGAAGGTGGTCACGAAACTCTCGGACAGCGGGGAAATGCGGGCTGCGTCCAAACGGAAGTGTTCCTTGCAGCGGTCTAGGCGCGGATGGAAAAGTGGGACCAGACGGCATTCATCGCGCTTCCCTCCACCACCTACCACGCCGAAATCCACCGCTGCCTCAACGAGCAAAACCAACAACTTTTCGAACGACGGTTTCATCATCGGAGGGGGGGGGCGACCCAGGTTTCTGCCGGCTCATCTACGCGTTGCGGCGCAGCATTTCCAGTCGTTGCAGCGGCGGCAGTTTGGACAAGCTGCCTACTGCTCTCCTTTTCAGCGGTTCTTGGAAATAATCAACCACGGCGCAAGCTAGCGACGCTTCAAAATTCCAACAATTGCCAAGAGCCATCGCCCTGGCCAGCAGGATCGAAAGGCCGGAATTCATCACGCTCACGCTGGATTTTCATGTCCGACGCGTCCGGTCTATCACCACTCGCACAACCCTTCGAGATACGCGGCGGAGCCGTCGCGGAGCCAGCCGTCGAGCTGGGAGGGATCTTTGAGCTGCTGGCCACGGAGGCGGGGGACGGCGAGGTAGCGGGTTTCTAACGACGGCAGGTTGCTCATGTCCACCCACAGTTTTTCGAACTGGCAGACCGGGAAAATGTCTTCCTGGCCGTGGCCCCAGCGCTTTTTGACCTCTTTGAGGGTGATGTAAGTCGGCATCCTCGCGGCGAGGGTGCGGATGGCGGTGTGGACTTTTTCCAAGTCGGTTAGGTCGGTGCGGGTGAGCTGGAAGGCGTCTAGCAGCGCGTCGAGTTGGATCCAGCAAGTATTACTGTTGTAGTAGGAAAGATTGAACTCGTCCTCCTCGCGCGGCATCGCGAGGCCTTCGACGAGCTGCGGACGACCGTTGACGAGGGCTAGGCCGCCGCCGCGGTCTTCGAGTCGGCGGGTGATGACCTCGAAACTGAGGCCCGCGCCGCTGTCGAGATGGTGGCCTAGCAGCGCGGGATCCACGTTCATGCCGACGGTGTCGATGTTGTGGAGGACCAGTGTCTGGAGCTGCGGCCGCTCGGCTAGCAGGCTGGCGAGAGTTCCGTTTCTCAGGAGGTTGGGGACTTCATACCAATGGCCGACGGGATGCAGGCACTGGAGCGGTAGATTGTCGGTGTAGTCGGTGGCTTCGCCGGTGGTTTCGGCCCAGTGGAGGAGGGCGGTGCGGAGGGAGTCCCGGACTTTCTGCTGCTGCACGTCGAGGACTTGTTGGGGCATTTCCTCCCACGCGAAGCGGAGGTCGCGGACGGTGGGCACGGTCCGCAGGCCGATGGATTTCCCCTGCGAGAGATAGAGCGGGCCGGGGTAGTTGTAGTTTTTGTAATGCGTTAGAAAACGCTCGGTGGGATCGTGCGAGAAGTAGCTGGTGGTGAAAATGTGGGGCAGGGGAGCGCCCGCCTCGCGCCCGGTTTTGCGGCTTTTGGCGAGGTGGGTTTCGATGAAGGAACGGTGGCGGCCGCCGAGTTTGCAAAACGGATGCAGGGCTTTGACGACGCCCGCGCCCTGGGTCCAGCGGGAGCCGGCTCCGGCGGCTAGAGTGACCACGGCGACCTCGCCATTTCTCAAGGCAGTTAGACCTCTGTCACGCGAAGCTGCGGAAATGGCGGATGCCTGGGTGAGGTCGGTTTCCCGAACGTCTTCGATGATGGCATTGGCCGGCAGCCGGTTTTGCGCGAGGCCGATGCGTCCGGCCCTGAGATCCTCGCGGATTTGCTCATGGGCGGTGCGGTCGAAGCCGTGTTGGGCGAGAATCTCCGCAAGCGATTCGCTGTTTCTATTTTTTCCCTGGCTGCGGGGGAAAATGGAGTCGAAGAGCGTCTGGACCATGCCGCGGAGTTCGGGGTGATCGCGACAGGCGGTGGCGAAATGGTCGAGCTCGGCGAGGCGCAGCGGCGAGAGTTCGTGGCGGCCTTTTCGCAAAAGCTGGGGGACGATGTAGCTGTAGTAGCCGGACGGCATCAGCGCGTCCTCGCCGGTTAGCAGATCCGCCCAAGTGCCGCGCTCGTTGATGGCAAAATCGTAAACGACCGGCTCCATCGCGAAGGGCAGCGCCGAGGCTAACATTTCCTTGGTCTCGGACATGATCGCTTGGAGCCGCTGCTGGCCCTCGGCCTTTCTAGCAGGCGCGAAAATGAAGCCCATGCCGCCGCCTGCCATCCCGCCGAGCATCCAGAAGCCCCAGAAGTCGGAGCCGAACTCGGCGCTGATTTTCTCGATCAGCGTCTCGGTGTAGAGGTTGCTGGCCCACGGGATGATCGTCTGGATCGGCTGGCGGAAATTCTCGGTGGTGGCCGCGCCGATGGCGGGGATGTCGCCGGTGTGCAGTGCCGTTAGAATTTTTTCGAGGATGCCGTGGGTCTGCTGGCGGGCGAGCCACTCGGGGCCGCTGCGTAGGAGGTATTTCTCGGTGACCATTTCCAAAATCGGGCCGACGTTCTGCGCCATGCCGCCGTGGACGAGGACCAGCGAGTCCTGGAGTTTTTGGCGGGAGTCGGCGGGGACATCGGTGTCGTCGAGCACCTTGTGGGTCGGCATCAGGCGACCGCGGGAAATGCCATGTTCAGGATCGCCCTCCTTGGCGAAGGTGCCCTGGATGAGTTTCATGCCGGGCCAGACGCCGCCGGAATCCTGCCAGCCACCGCCCGAGCCGCCGATCCATTCACCTAACAAAGCACGGGCGAGCACGATGCGGCGCTCGCTTTCCTCCAGCGGCCCGGTGAGCGAGCGGGCTTGGCCGGTGGCTCTCATGCAGACGCTGATCAACGCGGCTAACAAGTTGGTGGAAACGGCGAGGCGCGAGCCTTTGGGGATGTTGTTGACGTTAGAAACGAGTTCGAGGCCTTTGCCCGGCCCGACGACGCGGGCCAATAAATCTGCGAGGCTCTGGCCGGATCCCTCGATGCCGGGCGGGACGATGCCGCTGGCGATGACCGCTGCCTTGAGCAGGCCGAGGTAGTCTTTGGCGAAATCGAAGACTTCGTTGAGGCTGGAAATTTCCGCGCTGCAGCCGAGATCGACGCTGGTCAGGCGGAGGATCGGTTCCTCGATGATCCGCAGGCTGGCCTCGACCGGCGGGCTGGGAGCCTTGTCGCGGCCGTGGACGGCGAGGTCGATGGAGATGTTGAGGACCTTCGCGCCCTCGGGGTAGTCCATGCCGAGGAAAAAGATGTCGCTCCAGCCGCAGTGCGTGAGATCCATCCGCACCGGCGTGCGCTCGCGCAGGATCGGGTAGGTGCCGGTGGCCGGATCGCGCTTCGCGATTTCCGGGCGGATTCGGAGCGGTTGGTCGGCCGGGTGGCCCATCCGGAACATCCATTGATTTCCACTAACACTGCGGACACTGCGACGCACTTGGTCGGCGAGCGTTTGAAAAGCGAGCCGCTGATAGACGGAAGCGAGCGCGCTGGAAATCCCGTCGCTCGCGCCTTCCGTGCGCTGGGTTTTGAGGAAAACGTCGATGGCTTCCTCGAAGCGGCGTTCGAGTAAATTCTCGTAGCCTTTGAAGGGAATGGAGCCGGGTTTGTCGTTGGTCGCAAGGCGCAGCGGCAGGTGGAAGCGGTGGATCGAGTAGAGAAACAACAGGGCGCGGACGCGGTGATAGAGGTTCTCGCTGGTGCGGCGGAAGGCGTCGAGGGCGTCGGCCTCGGCGAGGAGTTCCGCGAGGGTGAGTTTCTCGCAGGCGGCGTCGAGCGATTGATTGCGGACGGCGTCGTCCGGCGAGGTGATGAGCGGGAGCAAGGCCATGACCGGTTAGGCGTGGGATTGGGCGAGTAGCTCGACGATGTTAGTGAGCACCTCGTCGCGGTCTTTTCCCGCCAGACCGAGCGCGAGTTGGGCAGTAAGAAGGCCGTAGCGGACGCCGATGTCGTGGCGGCGACCCTGGAGTTCGTGGGCGAGATAGCGCTCGCGGCGGGCGATTTCCGAGAGGGCACTGGAAAGGTCGGCCCGGCCAACCGCAAGCTGGCGGGCGAGGATTTCCATGACCGTCGGCGTGAGCACGTGGAGGCCGAAGAAGCAGAGGTAATTGCCCGCGCGCAGTCCGGGGATGACGAGCTTCTGCTCGGCCTCGGTGGGGGTGGGTTTCTCGATGACGGTCTCGACCTGATAGAGGAAATCGCTGCCAGGGAGGCGGCGGCCGCCGATGGCACCGTAGAGCGGGAGCTTGCTCTCGTGAGTCGCCTGGACGGCGGACACCGCGCAATTTTCCGCAGCGGCGGTGGCTAGCAATTGGGCGGCGCAGGACGTCTCGGTGCGGCTCAGATAGAGGTGATCGCCGACCATCAGCAGGAACGGATCCTCGCCGGTAAACTCAGCCGCGCAATGGACGGCGTGGGCGTAGCCGAGGGGGTCGGATTGGCGGATGAAAGTCATGCGCCCAGCGTGCGGACCGGCGGCCGCGGCGTAGGCAGCTTCATCGCCGGGGCAAATGATCACGGCGATTTCCTCGATGCCGGCGGAGGTGATTTCCTCCGCGAGGATGGCGAGGGCGGATCGGGAGCTGCCGTCGCGGTCCACGAGCGTCTGGAGCGGGAGCGTGCGCTGGGATTTTCCGGCGGCGGTGATGACGGCTTTTCTAACTTTCACGGGCGGATTCTGGCGAGCCTTCTGGTTTTGGCAACCCCCGAGAACCCATTAGGGTGTCACCACGGTGTGGACTGCTCCGACATGTCGGAGCTTTCCCACTGGCCGACATGTCGGCCAGTGGGAAAGCGGGGACATGTCCCCGCAGTCCGAACGCATTGGCTTCACCATCGCAAACTCAGACCACTCCAACCGCAAGTGATCATGCCGCTCCCCACCATTTCCAGTTCCACCCAACCCATTACACGGACGCCGTCGAGAAGCTGAATTCACGGGCGATTCCCAGAAGATGCCAGTGCCAACGACCGTGCTTGGCGATGCAGGTGAGATGAAGCAAGATCCTGCCACCGCGACTGCTGGAAAGACGGAGTTGATAGGTTTTCATTGGAGCTAGTGGGTGAGGATTTGAATGACGACGGCGACGTGGGCGTAGAGGACGAGTTCCACGAGGAGCTTCGCGGGGATTTGGCAGAGGGTTTTCATGGCTACGGGTGGTTGAGGGTTGATCCGGTGGTGACAACTCTTCCTTGCTCCGTTCGGTCCGCAGGGTAACACGCCGCGCGAAATTACCTTCGACTCTACTGAGTTCGCGATCCGTTGCTCCCCGGGGATTGGAGTGTTCTCTTTCCAGAAAAGCCGACCTTTCTTCACGGCGCAGTGTGCGCCACAGCAAGCCATGCTTGAGGCGAAATTGAACTTTGCGGCTGCCAGGCAACTGCGGTTGCCGGAGTTTCGCGCATCCCACCATAGGGGGCATAGACGTCTCGTCCATGCGTGGGGACGAGACGTCCCCAGCCCCTATTTTGAAGCTTCTCAGATGGGTGGTCCGAAGTCGGCTAAAGTGAGTTTGACCCGGAAAAAGCGGCGACCGATGATGGGAATTTCGCCGTTGTCGATCATTCGGACGGTTGCGGGTGAGGTATCGGAGGAACCGAGGGTTGTGAAGGTCGCGCTGCCAAGCAGCAGCGGCAGGAAGAATGTGCCATCGGACTGGCCAATGTTTTCCCACGCGACCAAGTCGTCCGAGCGCTGGGCGGTGTAGAAGAGGTCTTTGTTGAGGGAAAGGTAGGGGAAGGTGATTCCTCCGTGAATGGATGGCCCAAAGGGTTCCGTGGTGAAAGCTACGGCAACGGTGCCGGGGACGAGTGGCTCACTGCCGAAGGCGTATTCGCTGAGGCTATCGAGGCCATCGTGGTCGGGATCATCTGCGGGCAGGCTGTTAGGAGCAACGATGCTGCCAAACTTGTGGGTTGCCCAGTCGTTGTAGTTTTGACCGAGCAGGGTGGCGGTCAAATTCTTGCCGGTGGGTCCGCCGTGGTGGCTGATTTTCCAACAACGGGTGCCATCGGCGATCAATTGACCTTCGTAATAAACGGCGTCCTGGATGTCATTTCCGGTTTGGTTATCGATCAGGGTGTGAATGGTGCCCAGCGGGGCGAGGTAGCCGGGCAGGGCTTGCAAGGTCATAGTTCCAAAGAGAATGATTTGGCCGCCGGGTTTGGTGACTTTGATCGAATCGTTGGC
>JAYTEI010000267.1:0-6992 GCA_043735445.1 Akkermansiaceae bacterium
CACGCCTTCAGCGTTTCGTTGATCCTAACATTTCGCGTCTTGCCCATTTTGGCTATTCCACCGCCAATCCGGATGTATCCGTTTGTCATGTTGACTTCATCCCATCGGAGACGGGTCAATTCCGTGGGCCTGATTCCCGCAAATGCCAGAAACGCAAATGGAATGGCACAGTTGCTGCATTTCGGGTCCGCCCCGTCTTCGTAGTCACGGCAAGCTCCAAAAAGTGATTTCAACTGCTCCACTGTGTAAAGCGTCACCTCGTCATTTTTCTTGGACTTGGGAAGCGTCACACGAGCGCATGGGTTCTCATGCAATGTTCCTTCGGTCACGTAATCCCCAAGGACGGCGGAGAACATACGGAGCGCGTTTCTCCATGCAGTCGTGCCGTCAGTCATTTCTGATAGGGCAGTGGAAATGTCAGATGGTGCAAGATCCACGATGTTTTTTGCAGCAAAGTCGGCAGGAAGTCGCTTTTTCAGGTTTTTCAGCGATTGACGGTAGCGAGAGCTGAGATCCTTCCTGATTTCGATTCCAGCTCCCATCGCGTCACCCATCGTCGGTGCCTTCCCGCGTCTGTCGTGGTGCGTGATGTAAAAGCGGGCACATGCAGTCAGGTTCGCTTCGTATCCTTTCAGTAATTCGAGTGCCTTTGTCGCGTCCTCAGTAGCTCCGGGAGAAAGGTTCCGCGCCTGCGATCCAAACTCCTTGAATCCGTCCCGCAACCCCTTGGCAAACTCGTTCGCCTTTTCACGAGTCGGATAGAATTGCTGCTGCCGCTTTCCTGTTTCAGAAAGGCTCTGTGGCACATTCACGCGCCATCCCTTTTCTGTTTGGACAACCTTGAATCGAGGAGTTCTTGCCATGCCTCGAAGGTAACCGAATTAACTCTAAAAGTCCAGAAATCCCCCACATCGCCACAAAAATCACTTTTCCCATAATTGGAAATCAAAGACTTAGGAGGCAATGCGCCAATTACAAATCAGTTGCTCTACCACTGAGCTAAGCCGGCCGGATGACCCAGCGGGTCGGGGCGGAGTATTTCTATTCCCGGCTTGGCGGGAAGCCCAAACTTCAAAGAATTTCCCCACTGGCTGCCGAGGATGGACCGGCGACCCGCTTTGGCGCACCACTCTCGGCAGCATCATCGCCCCTTGACGGTTGGCCGCAAATTTCATCTTCATGGCAGAGCCTTACTGGGGAGATGTCGGCAGCTCCCTTAGAAAAAAACCCTATGAAATCCCCATCATTCCGAAAGTTCACCCGCGTGTTGTTAGTCATGGCTGCGCTGGCCAACTCCAACGCCGTGGCCGATCCCTGTCCCGATCCGATGCTGCGCGGCGAGCGCTCGGGAAACCAGTTCGTGCTGCGCTGGCACGCGGCATCCGGCACCACTCAACTGGTATGGGCGCCGGTTCTCGACAGTGCCTCGGCCTGGCAGATCGTTCCCGGACAAGCGGCTTCTAACGAGCCGAATTCGTGGCAAGTCGCCTTCGAAATGATCCCTCCTAAGGCGTTTTTTAAAATCGTTCCTGCGCTCCCGCCTGTCGCGCCGCCGAATTTCCTGCTCGTCGCCAGCGGCGGGATATTCCGGCTGGAGTGGGACTCCACTTGCGATGCCGCGGGCTACATCGTCTATATCGGCACCAGCGCCAACGTCGGTCCGGCTAACTATTTGCAAAGTCTAACTCTAGGCCAAGTGAACTCGTTAGAAATCGACGGACTCACTGCCGGACTCACGTATTTCATCACGGTCGTGGCGAATAACTTTGCGGGCCAAGGTGCAGCCGCGCCAGTCCACAGCGGCGTCTTCGGTCCGCAAGGTCTCGTCTCTGGCCACGCGGTGCAGAGCTTCGATACGGCGACTAACCAACATTTCGACGTCGATGCCCCTGGTGCCACGGTGATGTTAGTCAAAGCAGGCGAACCTAATTCGTTGCCGATTTCCGGCGTGGCCGATGGCCAAGGGCAATTCCGCATCCGCCACGTCCCGCCGGGGGCTTACTTCGTCAACCATCAGTGGAATGGCGTGGCTGGAGCACTGCCGGAAGCACTCAATGTGCCTGCGGGCGGTGCGTCTTTGTCACCCTTGGAAATCCACGCCGGCCCGCAGCCGCCGCCGCCTGATAGAACATTGATCGGCACCCTCACGCTCTCGACGGGCGATGCCGCGCGCTGCGATATCCCCGAGTTCGGGATCGCCAGCCGCTCGCGAGTGACTGCCGCGCTATCAAGCGGCGCGACTGTGGAAGTAGTGCCTGATAGAAATGGCCGCTGGGCACTCAGCAATCTGCCGGCGGGTTCGTTTCCCATCACTTTAACGGGTAACTACCATGGGCTTGAAATCCAATCGAAGATCGATACGGCACCCGCCACCCTTGCGCCTATTTCCCTTCAGTTCACGGAAGCCCTGCCGAAAACTCAGCGCATCACCGCGTGGCAAAACGGCGTGGAAGTGATGGAAGTCCAACCCGGGATTCCCGTCACTTTTCAGGCGGAGATCGACAACCCCGGACAGCTCCCGCTGGAGCCGCACTGGATCGCCGAGTTCAATGGCCAGCGCCTGCTTTCTAGCAAAGGAACCACCGCCACTTTCACCTTCGATCAGGCGGACGGCCCCTCCGATGACGGCCCTGGCGATCCGCTGGACAGCGGGCTGGCTCGCGTCCATTTCCTGCCGTCGAGCTATGCGGCGGTGGATTTCATCCCGTTCGACATCGCAATCGTCAACTGGGTCCGCTTCCGCGGCTGCTGGTCCGGCGTGGCCGCCACTTGGAACTCGAGTTCGCCCAACGTCACCGGCCCGGGCCACCCGGCGGTCGTCACACTCAGCCACAGCGGTGTCGCCTCGCCGGACATCGTCAACACCACTCTAACCGCCGGCGGTTATTTTGAAATCAATGCCGACCCAGTGAGCCGTGCGCCTTACCTCGTCCGCGTCGAGAAAGCCGACCACATGCGTTTCCTCTGGCCGTTTGAATTCCAAGTGCCCAAGGAGGCGCAGTTCTGCGTCGTCCCGGCGAATGTGTATGCGCTCAGCCAAAGTGCCAGCCCGTTAGTCATCACTCATCCGTCCGGCACCATCTTGACCCTGCCACCTAACTCACTGCTAGATCCATCCAACGTGCCATGGACGGGAAACATCGTCGTCCGCATGGTTTCCTTCGATCCCCGGCTCACCAACCCGCTGCCGCCCAATCCCGAAATGCGAGTCGGGGCCAACCGCCGCGGGATCGCGCCGTACGGTGCTGCATGGATCGACATCCGCAGCGACACCAACGTGCCGCTCACGCCGACCGTCGCCGCCACCCTCAACATTTACTCGAGCAATACGCCGTCCAGCCCGGCGACCATGGCGACCTATCAGCAAAATGAAACGACCGGTTATTTCGAACCCTGGACCGTCTCCACCAAGACCAGCTTCCGGCATTATGTCCTGAATCTCGGCCGCAGCGGCTTGTTCCTGCTAGGAAATGACCAACCGCTCGTCGAGCTCGTCTTCGAAGCCGACCGCTCGCTCAACTATCCGTTCGATGTGCTCATCGGCGGCTGGAACTCGTGGCTGCCTAACGTCCACTCGATTTTCCCGGTCACCGTGCAAAGCAACTGCCGCAACAGCTTTGGCCACATCTACGTCGCCCATGGTTCCGCCATCCAGGTCTCCGTGATCGACGTTCGCCACGGTCCCGGTCGCTTCCACCAGACGATCAGCCCCACCTCGACCATGGTCGAGGCAGTCGCCAAACCGCTGGTGATCCGCAAGACCATCATTCCTAACGTCACGCCGCTGGTGCTACCGGCCATCGCCGCGCAATGGGTGCGTTTCTCGCTCGCCGATACTGAACCTAACCTCAAGAGCCTGCCCACGGACACCACCGTCACGTCGATCACCTCCGCCACCCATTTCCTCAGCCGCGGCGGGGTCAACAGTTCTGCCGATACCGCCGCTTATTATGCCAAGATCAACGCGCCCGCCACACTCTCCGCCTGGCGGACGCTCAGCGGTCTGCCGTCGCGCTTCGGCGGTGCGCTCACCGGCGTGAGCGCCAGCGACTATTCCACCGCTTACTATTACAATCTCGGCGACCTCGGCTTCGCCCGTGCCCAGACGATGCGGGTGAAAACTTCCGTCGTCGATGGTCAGCCGGACGTAGCCTATGCGGTGACCAACTATGAAACGCTAGAAGATGCGCGCTGTGGCCGCGGCCCGGTGGCGACCGTTTGCATGGACTACTCCAGTCGCACGGATACTGGCTCCGTGACCCCGAGCCGCTACACCCGCTTCTATGTGTATGGTAGCAATGGTGCGCTGCTAGATTGCGCCAATCTCGATGGTGCCGGATTGAAATGTGTGCCTAACCTTTGCGTCACTTGCCATGGTGGAAATTTCTACAGCGCCGGAGATTCGCCCAACCTCGGCTCGCGTTTCCTGCCCTTCGATGTGGAATCCTATACCTTTCATCCGAAGTTTGGCGTCCAGCTCCCGGAACTGGCTGCGATGAATGGCGGAGTCCTCAAAACCTCTCCGACCGCCGCCACTGCCAACCTCATTACTGGCTGGTATGCCAATGCCAATCCGATGCTCAATCCGCTCTACTTTAACCAGAACTATGTGCCATCGGCCGTTGGTGTTTCATGGTCCTCCGCTGCGAGTTTATACTCCAACTTCTTTAAACAATCCTGCCGGGTTTGCCATAACTCGCGAGATAGCACCACCAGTGTCCAGTTCGCATCATTCGCTAACTTCTCCAGCTATGGCTATGGTCACTATCCGGCGTGCAACAGCCTGCAAATGCCGCACGCCCAGCGCACCTGGGGCGCGCTATGGGGCAGCCGTTGCTCGGCGAATTTAGGCTTCGCGGTGCAAGATATGCCCACCAATCTCGGCACCGCCGCTGGATCGAGTTGTCGCTGAATTTATATCTTGCGGAGAGCCGCTCGAAGTGCCGCTTGATAGGCTTTTCGTGAGAGTTCGTAACCGCCGAATTGCGTGAGATGACCGGTCATCCATTGGGTATCTAGCAGGGTGACGCCCTGCTCACGCAATCGCCCGACCAGCGCGACCAGCGCGATTTTCGAGGCGTCCGTCTTGCGGGAAAACATGCTCTCGCCGAAGAACGCGCCGGGCAGCGCGACGCCGTAAAGTCCGCCTTGCAATCCCTCCGCATCCCAGCACTCCACGGAATGCGCGTGTCCTAACTGATGGAGGGCGCAGAAGCTCTCGAGGATGACTTCGTCGATCCAAGTTTCCTTGCGAGCAGCGCAGCCTAAGATGACTTCGCGGAAGGCGGTGTCCCAGCGGATCTCAAAGGGCTTGCGCCGCAGGCTTTTGGACAGTCCGTGCGGGATGTGGAAACGTTCGTCGAGTGGTATCAAGCCGCGGCGTTCCGGGGAAAACCACAGGATTTCACCCGCATCCGCCATCGGGAAAACTCCCCGCGCATAAGCTTCCAACAGAATTTCCGGGGGGATGGTTTGCATGGGGGGAAGAGACTTAAGATAACAAGACTCAAGACTTAAGATGGGAATCAGCGGCCCGCTCTTTTCTTATGTCTTGGTTCATTTACTCACGATGGTCGCGAAGGCGTTGTGATCATGAATGCTCTCGTGGTTCACGGCTTTGACGGTGAAAGACAAAACGCGCTTGTCGGCCCGCAGCAGGGCGGCGGCGTTTCTAACGACATCTTCGACGAACACCGGGTTATCATAAGCCTGCATCGTCACGAAGCGCTCGTCGGTGCGCTTGAGCAATGCATACACGGGAGCGGAGCCGGACTTCTCGGCGACCGCGATGAGATCCTCTATCAGGATGAGTTCCCAGCCGCCTTCGATCGCCTTCGGGCGGACTTCCAGGGTCACGTAGCCGCGCTGGTTATGGGCGCCATATTCGCTGATTTCCTTGCTGCACGGGCACAGCGTGGTGACGGGGACGGTGACGCAGAGCACAAAGTCATCGACCTTACCATTCGATGTGCCTTGGAAAACAACATCACATCCGACCTTGGCCGGTGAGCCGGAGACCGGAGCTTTTTTCGTTACGAAGTATGTAAATGCCACTTCGATATGTGCTTCCTCAGCATCAAGGCGTTTCTTTAGATCGTGGAGGATTTCCGGCAAGGTGCGCATAGTCACTTCGCCCTCGTGTTTACTTAACACTTCGAGGAAACGGCTCATGTGGGTGCCTTTGAAATGATGCGGCAGATGTACTGACATCGAGATCTTGGCGACGGTGGGGAACGGCTTGCCGTCTTGGTCGAGGACTTGGATCGGATAGCGCAAATCGGAGACGCCGACCTGGTCGATCGCCAGGCCGCGAGTGTCCGGGCTAGCTTGGATGTCGGGCAATGAGGATTTCCTGGGCATGAGTTAGAGATTCCTTTCGTATTCCGCCCACGACGAGGACGTTTCCCAAACGCGGACGCGGACGAGCCGGACCTCGGGCTTGAGAAGGTAGCGGGTATCGGTGCGCCGGGCGTAGGCGGCAAGGGCATTTTCCGCATGGTCGAAAATCGTGCGGGCCATCAGCTCGGTCGTCGGGTCTTGATTCACGAAACCGATCACCCGGTCGCCGTAACGCGCCTTGAATTCGTCGTAAGCCGGATCCTCGGTGTTCATGCAGAGGGCATGGTCGAAGGTGTCCAGCCAATCGCCGACGGCCTCCTTGATGATCTTAAAATCGCAGACCATCTGGTTGTCATCGAGCTCGTCGGCCTCGATCACGAACTCGACTTTGCGGGTATGGCCATGCGGAAACCGGCACTTGTCGGGGTGCTTGGTGAGCATGTGACCATTTTCCACTTCGAGGGATTTGCAGATTCGGTAAGGCATTGGAAGAGGTTGAGAGTTGATAGTTGATGGAAAGAGGAAAAGATCGTGAGTGAAGTTCTTCACTCTTACTATCAACAATCAACCATCCACTATCAACTTGGGAAGCGCCGGAGTCTGCTCATAGGCGGTGGGATCGGGCAAGCCAGCGAGAATGAATGCCTCGCGCC
>JAYTEI010000268.1:0-3161 GCA_043735445.1 Akkermansiaceae bacterium
GGGATTTCCGCAGAAGCTAGGGCGAGGTCGATGACCTCAGGCCCGACGCCGGCGGGATCTCCCAAAGTGATGACAATGCGGCGCATGGCGAGATCATCAGGCGGTCGATCCGGGCTGCCAAGGAGAGAAGCAGTATTGATTCGTTTTAAGGCGTTCTCTCCCGCATGAGATGGAAGGCGACGCGTTCTTGAGCAGGAGAAATAAGCCCGGCCGATTTTCGTTCGGTGCTTGCGGGACGCGAAGGGGCATCGCTAGGGTTTCGCCCATGGTGATTTTTTCATTGAGGATGATTCTAATCGGTGCCGCGTGCGGTCTGCTCACTCAGTGCGGGTCCTCGTCGATGGGATCGGGAAATCTGGGCGGACCGAGCGTCGAGGAACGCACCGCAAAAATCGCGAGCGAGCCGACGGGGGATTTTTTCTATGGCCGCCGTTACCACGTCGAGAAGACCCGCTTCTGGGGCTACGTCCGGCAGCCCCGGCAATCGTGGAACCGGGCGAAGCTGGTGATCCTCCGCGAGGACAAGAAGCACAGCCCCGACCGGCTTCCCGAAAACGGCCCTCCCGGTCAGCGTTTCGCCTTCGACAACAACACCGACTACCGCCTCCACGGCTACTACACCGGGCAGCAGGCTTATGAGCCTAACAGCAATCAGTTTCTCCCAGAATTCATGCTCACCGGCTACGAAGCGTTGGATCGCCAGCCCGGCTGGTTGTTCCGCCCGGACGACCGTTATAATGCCAGTCGCATCACGATGGTGCCGCGCTAAAGCGTGATTTCAAACCCACTCCCCCATGAATTCTGATGGCATCAAACGATCCGTGCGGGCCAAGCGTCATGATCGGGCGGCGGGCGATGCGCCGAGCTTAGGGCGCATGGCACGGATGCCTGGCACCGGGCTGCCGAAGGGATCGCGCCGCAAGCGCCGGAAAAGCGAGGGTCGCCGCAGCGGGCGGATCCGCCGGCTGCGCAAGCGAATCGTCAAGTCATGGTCGGTTTTACTCTCCGCCACCGTGCTGGTGATCCTCGGTCTCACCGTCTGGTTGTGGCTCATTCCTCAGATGCATTCTCGCAGGGAAACTGGCGGGCGGACCTCGGCGGATGACGACGCAGCAGCGCGGGTGGCCTCGAGATTTCCCTCACCGCCGGAAGCAGAGGCACTTGCCATCGTGAGGTTGGGACTCGCCATCCGCGACCCGGAAAAGGTCGCTGAGTATTTCCGCCCGGGCTCCGCCAGCCCTCAGGAAATCGTCAATTATCTCCAATCCCTAGAGGCGCGCGACGGCTCAATCGACCTCTTAGAATGGCTCAGTAGCATGGATGCTAACGGACTTTCCATCGATGGCGTGGTGGTCAATTTCAAAGGCAAGGACCGACCGCGCAATCGGTTAGCACTGCTCACCCCAGATGAGGTGGGGATCTGGAAGATCGACTTCGAGGCATTCGCCCGCAGCGTGAATCCTTCATGGGCCGAGCTTCTGGAGCACCAAGCGGAAGTCGCCCAAGTGCGGGTCTATGCCGTTAGAGACAACTATTACAACGGACTTTTCATGGATGAAAAGCAATGGATTTGCTACGGGCTGGCGTCCCCCGATACCGATCAAACCTTGCAGGCGTATTGCAAAATAGGCTCGCCCCAAGCGGCGGCCTTGGGCTGGATTTTTTCAGCGGAAAATAAGATGACCCGGATGACCTTGGAGATTCGGCGGGTGGCCGGCGCAGCACCTCGCCAATTTGAAATTGCCAAAGTCCTTGCCGTGGACTGGGTGGTGAGCGCAGTGCCGTTTGATGAAGGCTTCAAGTGATTCCCCCCCCGTCTGTGGGCTTGCAGTCGGGTGGGGAGATTCCCTAGTCTCCTGCGCGTAAGGCTGCGGTGCCCCCAGCCCGCCTTGCGATGATTCCGCCCCACGTCGTATTTTTCCCCAGCTCTTCAAACCCCGATGAAAACCCCAGATTTCCAGCGAGGAATCGTCTCGCGCCACAGGCGTGCGGAGGCGGCAAGCCCGAGTATCGGCCGCGTGGCCAAATTGCGCGATGCGGATTCCACACCCGGCGAACTGCGCAGCCGGCGGCGGGGCCGCGGCAATCAAGCCCGCAGCCGGATGCTGCTGATCTGGTCGGCGGCGCTCAGTGTGGTCACCTTGGCGGTGATCGGCTTGGCCGTTTCATTCTGGTTGTTGCCCTACCTTTTTCACGGTCCCGCCAGTGACGGCGGACCCCTCGTCAACCGCGACGCGCAAGTCAGGGTGGCCTCCAAGTTTCCCTCGCCCAGTCGCGAGCAAGCCTTGGAATTGGTGAAACGGGCGATCACTAACCGCGATCCCAATCAGCTAGAATCGCTGTTCCGCATGGGCACCGCCAGCCGTGCCGAGATCCTAGCATTCCTCAACGCCTCGGACCGGCGCGATGGCTTCATCGACCGCTACGAGTGGCTCAGCAGCATGGATGTGAATGGCATTCTGTTGGATGGAGTGCTGGTGATTTATAAAAACAAGGAAAAGCCCGGTGAGCGACTGGCCTTTCTAACGCCCGATGCGGCGGGCAACTGGAAGCTGGATTTCGACTCCTTCGCTCGCACCGTCAAGCCGTCCTGGCAGACGCTGTTAGGCCAAAGCGCCGAGCAGGCACTGGTGCGGGTTTTCGTCGGGCGCGATGTGTATTACAACGGCCCCTTCGGCGATGATAAACAATGGGTCTGTTATGGAGTCGCCTCGCCCGATACCGAATCCCTCCTGCGCGGATACTGCCGGGTGGGTTCGGAGGTGGCGGCCGCCATGGACAAATTGTTTCTAGACGGTCGGAAACTCAGCCGCGCGACCTTGGAAATCCGCCGGGTGAAAGATGGCGAACCCCTTCAATTTGAAATCATCCGCCTAGTCTCCGAAGAGTGGGTCGTGGCAGAGCCGGTCGCGGAGAAGAGTTGACTGGGTCTGGAAAATTGCCAGACCTAAGCAGGACGCACCGTCGGGGGACTCATTCAGCTCCTCAACCTATATCGCAACAACGATCAAATGTTGTTTGCGACTGTGAGATCAATTTTCTGAATAGGTAAATTTAGCAGCCAGTCCGTCAAGCGTCATGTTTTCAGCAATCACGTCGTGGGGAATCAGAAGATACTTCCATGGCTTGCCGTTGTGCGCAGCGGCATAGTTGCTGGCGTT